>JBARDR010000343.1:0-5981 GCA_049795335.1 Gelidibacter sp.
GTTACTGTGGATGGTTTTTTTATGGATATCACTGAAGTGACCAATAAACAGTTTAAAGCTTTTGTAGATGCCACAAATTATATAACGGTAGCAGAACGTCCCATCGACTGGGAAGCCATGAAAAAAGAACTGCCAGAAGGCACACCAAAACCAGCCGATAGCATCCTTCAACCCGGAAGTTTAATTTTTAACAAGGAGGTGAATATGGTTTCGGATATGGACAACTACACGCAATGGTGGTTGTGGAAAATTGGCGCTAATTGGAAACATCCTGAAGGGCCAAAAAGCACTCTCGAGGGCAAAGATAATTATCCGGTGGTGCACATTGCTTACGAAGATGCTTTAGCCTATTGCAAATGGGCGAACCGACGCTTACCAACGGAAGCCGAATGGGAATCTGCAGCACAGGGAAAAGATACGGAGAACATTTACACTTGGGGCAATGACCCAACCCTACTAAACACTTCTGCAAATACTTGGCAAGGCACGTTTCCTGTAAAAAATGAAAGTGTCGATGGCTTTGAACTGATCGCACCATCAAAATCCTATGCTCCAAACAGGATTGGGCTTTATGATATGCTTGGAAACGTTTGGGAATTGACCAGTGATTGGTTTAACGTGGATTATTACAAACAATTAGACCCTTCAAAACCTTTAATAAATCCGACTGGTGCTGACAAATCCTACAGTCCAGATAATCCTTATCAAAAAGAACACATTATAAAAGGCGGTTCATTTTTGTGCCATGCCTCCTACTGCGCGAGTTTTAGAATTTCTGCACGTATGGGCACCAGTTTAGATTCTGGATCTGATCATGTTGGGTTTAGAACAGTGACGACAGTGGCGATGTTGAGGAAGTAAAATTTAGACCGCTGCGCTCTTAGAATATAGAGGATAGAAAATAGACTTGTGTCGTAAAGATTGGAAATAGGGCTTTAAATGAAAATTCTTTTTAAATCAGCATGGTTTATTGAGGTTTCTAATAAATCATATAAAAACATCTTCGACTTGCGTGGCTAGTTTAGCATGAGTAAAACCATAACTTCTTTAATCTTACACAAGATTAAAAAATCATTAACCAAAAGACAACCTAAACAACTATATCCTAAAGCACCACAACCTACCTGACAACCCTTCTGGTGGTGAATTTAAAAACAGACTGAAAGTCTCTTGCATTCGTGAAATCTGTATCAAGTGATTTTTGACGGGTTTTAGGTAGCGAATGAATTTGTGCAAATTCGTGAAATTCGTGTAAAAATCTAAATTTATAGAGACTTACATTAGAGCATTTATCAGCCTGACAAACGTTCTGACGGCTTGTCTACCTGGAATCAGGAGAGTTTAAACCTAATTTGAGGCTCCATAAATCTCTTAAAAAAGAAAGAGGATTACAACTTCAATTTAAAGTCGTAATCCTCTAACATTATATCTAAATGTCTATAAAAAGGGTTTCATTAACTGGCTGCCGGTAATTCCCGGGTTAACCAACCTCTTCTGCTCGCTGTTGCAATAGCATAAGGTGTGATCCAGAATAATCCAAAGGTATATAGAATACTATAGGAATATGCCCAAAAAGACTCTGTAAAGCTATAACGTTTTGCATAAAACAATACTGGGAAACTTGACAAAACCAAGATACTAGCAAATGTAGAGACGATGAATAGTACTGGATGCACTATAATAAAGAACAACATAAATACTAAAAATGGATAGCTCATGATGATTTTAGAAGATTGACTGATAAACAATAAGCGTATGCCCAATTTAGAGCTTTCTCTAAAATTCGTGAAAACATATTTTGACATTTGGATATTTTCACGCACGTTACTTCTACCCCATCTGATAAACATTTTATACAAGCCTTTGTAACGCTCAGGCACATTGGTATAACAATAAGCATTTCTTTGAAAAAGCACATATTTACCTTGTTTCAAAATCATATTGGTCATGGCACGATCTTCACCTATATCAGAAGGTTGTCCCATAAAGGTTTGGTTGATCCAGTCTTCAAGACAAGCAAAAACGGCTGTTCTTCTATAAGCAGCCAAAGCTCCTGGAGTACAAAGCACAGAGTTCAAACTACTTTCTGCAGAACGCACAAATTCAAAACTCAATACAAAACTCACATTCAACATTTTCGGCAATAAAGCTCTTTCATTATTCAGAACGCGAATGTTTCCAGCCACGGCACCACAGATTTCATTAACCACAAAGGGACTAACTAAATTTCTAAGCGTATCCGTTTTTACGACAGAATCACTATCCACAGTCACAAAAACATCGCCTTTACCTAAATGAAATCCACGGTACAGCGCGTGACGTTTTCCTTTGTTTTTTGGTTGCTGATAAATTGATAAACGATCGCCCAATTTTCTTTTAGCTTGTTGCATCCAGTACCAGGTATCATCTTTACTTCCATCATCAATGGCCAATATCTCTAATTTCCCTTCTGGATATTCACTATCGGCTAAACTCATCAAGGTATTCCAAACTTGCTTCCCTTCATTATAGGCTGGAACAATTACAGTACAGGTAGGCAATTCTTCATCACTTACTGATTTTATTGCTTTATATCTAAAATAGAGATATAGATTGTAAATGAAGAAGGCCGCTTTAAACACAAATAACGACGTGGCCACAATTAAAAAGATCAATCCGAAAGTGGAATTGATACGCTCTTCTCTAAATTGCGCAAAATCATTTTGTAAATCAAATACCAAAAATACAGAACCAATCATCAGTAAAAATGTACTGACCAAGACGAGTACACCCCATGGATTGATGGATTTTGTTGAATTTAGGCCATTAAAAAAGGAACCTGTCTTTAAAGTCCCATTGGTTGTTTTACCTGCTTCAGAAATTTTTTCCCGTTTTAAAGTTGTTGTTTCCGTGTTCATATTTAGATGTCTCAATTTATTGTTATAATTAATCGCTTTCATCCAGTAATTAGCAACACCCATGCCATCTGTAAAAAGTGTGGTTTTCAGGCCTATTTATAGAGCTGGGGAGATAAAAACTGTGTAAATTTTACTCATGTAAGGGATTTTACACAAGTATTTACACAGTTTGAGAGGTTGTTTACACTATTTACATAGCCTCTTAATGGGCTGAAAAAGGGTGGATCAATGACTTTTCAACAATAAGTTTTAAAAAGGTTGGAAAAACAAAAAACCGAAGACGTATCTTCGGTTTTTAATAGGTGTTCCAATTCTTGATTTATTCTTTTACTATAAATTCTGAACGTCTGTTCTTTTGATGCTCTTCTTCCGAACAATCAATCCCATTACTACAGCTATTGACCAATTCGGTTTCACCCAATCCGACCGCTGATAATCTGCGGGCATCGATTCCGTTTGCTACTAAATAATTTAAAGTAGATGTGGCACGACGCTGAGACAATCCTTTGTTATAAGCATCATTACCACGGCTATCCGTATGGGCTCTGATTTGTATTTTTAAATTAGGATACTGATTGAGTGCCGCCAACAGCTTTTCTAACTCTTCTTGAGCATCTTCTCTAATGTCCGACTTGTCAAAATCAAAATAAATAATCGGAATATTTAAAACTTTGGCCAAATCGGTTCCAGGCACTAAAGCAACCTCATTAAGCTGCAGCTTGAAATTCACTTCTTGATGGGCTAAACCTGATTGGGTCAGCGCCTCATCGGCATCGTATTTTTTCATTTTGAGCGGATATAAATGGGAAGGTTTCTTTACCCGGTGTATTAATATCTTTTCCCAAATTCTCAGATTTTCCAATGCTGCCATCGGTATTGATGCGCGATACATAAAGATCCGACGCTCCAAATCCTCTAGGGCGATCGGATGAAAAGTAAAGTTTAGTTTCGGTAGCATTTAACGCAGGATGTGCACTGGAAAAATGATCACTGTTAATGGACAATTCCACAGGCTCTTGCCACTTACTATGGACTCTACGGGATCTGTAAATCTTCAATCTCTGATTATCATTTTTATTTTTACTAGTGACATTACTTCGAGTAGGAATCCAACGCGAGGGTATATAAGGACAAAAAGCTAAGTCCGTCCCAAATTATAATTGTAGAAAAAGAAAAAGCATCCTTCCTAATTCCACTGAATCAAGAAGGATGCTCTTATTAGTTTTGATATTAAAAGATACTTATAGCATCAATACTCAAACTACCATAAAAATATATTATTTCCCGTAAAGCACATTGGTATTACCACCGCCCGCTAAACTAAGATCAACAGGTGCATTGGTTTTCCAATGGCCACGTGTAAAATCTGGAACATCAATGGAATTAGAGCGGTTAGCTATAGATTGTTCGCCCAAAGGGGTAATAGCACTCCAAAGCGCCGCATCATAAACATCCTGATCTAAAGGCAGCCCATTGCGCAAACAATCGATTAAGCGCCAATCCATCATAAAGTCCATACCGCCATGGCCTCCCACTTGTTTGGCCAAGTCGCCCACTTTTTTTACGATTTCTGGCGTGTACTTTTCTTCTACAGCCTTAAATTCCGCGTCATTTAACCAAGAATGACCC
This sequence comes from Gelidibacter sp., assembly GCA_049795335.1. Classification (GTDB taxonomy): domain Bacteria; phylum Bacteroidota; class Bacteroidia; order Flavobacteriales; family Flavobacteriaceae; genus Gelidibacter. The sequence goes on from JBARDR010000343.1 coordinate 4,527, forward strand.
TTTCCTATTTTTTCAGACGGCCACTTTCTAGCAATGGCTTCGGTACCGCTTACCAAATGAATTCGCGAATATGGTCGTGGCGAACTCACATCATGCTGAATCATGATACTTCTACCGTTTTTCGTTTTGATCATGGTGGTGTTCATATTTCCCCTAAAATCGGCATTTTCAAAAGGCTTGAAAAATTCATCTTTACCCGCTAATTCTTTAGCTCTTTGATGCATTGAGAAATCAGCACTGGAAAGTGAATTCAAATAATCCATCTGATCCCCGCGGTTCACATTCATAATTTGACAAATCGGTCCCAAACCGTGAGTAGCATAAAGATTCCCATTGCGCCCAATGTTTTCTTTTAAACGCCACATATCCTGAAATGCGTTTTTATTAAAATTCAAATCCACCAAATCATGGATATAGGCTCCTTCACCATGGACGATATCACCAAAATAACCTTGTCGCGCCATATTTAAGGTCAGCAACTCAAAAAAGTCATAGCAACAGTTTTCGAGCATCATGCAATGCATTTTGGTCTTTTCGGAGGTTTCCACCAATTCCCAACATTCATCGATGGTTTTGGCAGCAGGCACCTCAACGGCAACATGCCTTCCAGCATTCATCGCATAAACAGCCATCGGAACATGCAAAGACCATGGGGTAGCGATATAAATCAGATCCAAATCTTCCGTATCGATCATCTCTTTCCAGGCATTTTCGGTACCGCTATAAACTTTAGGATTGTGCGAAGTACCAGCCAATAGTTTCTTGGCACTTTCAGCTTGCGCTGGTCTTAAGTCACATAACGCTTTTATTTCTACACCTTCAATGTAGCTCATACGTTTAACTGCTCCAGGACCACGCATCCCAAGGCCTATAAAACCAATTTTAACGGTATCTATTTTAGGTGCTGCATAACCCGACATGTTAAAACGAGACACCCCTCTATGAGGTGGTGTCACAATATTTGCTGTTGTACCGCAACTTACCAAACCGCCAGTGGCCATTCCAAGCCCGGCTAATCCCGTCAGTTTTAAAAAATTTCTTCTGTTATTCGACTCGCTCATTGTATTATTTATTGGATTTCTATTCTTATTATATCACTTTAAATTGTTCAAATTTCATATGATTTTGCGGATATTGGTCACTCCAATAAAAATCGCATCAATCCTGTCATTATATGAAACTCTAAATATATTAAGTTTATTAAGATTACAAGAGCGTTTGACTTCAAGAAATATGAATAAGACTGCTACAATCATTCAAAACCACCCTATGACCATGATGTTTAATAAGTTCGAAACATCTTAAAAATATGTTAAAAATTAAAAAGCCTCTAAAAACATGGCGTTTTCAGAGGCTTTTATATACTAAACCAGAGTTGTCCGATTTAAGTTGTGTCGCTCTTCTAAAAATAAAGATCAATAAAACACTTAATTCTTTTCCGGAAAATAGTGACAC
>JBARDR010000344.1:0-2589 GCA_049795335.1 Gelidibacter sp.
TGCTAAAACAGTAAGCACCCGCATTTTTAAAGCACAGTATGTCGCCTTCACTAATTTCGTTAATACGAATGTTGGTGGCGAAAGTGTCTGTCTCACATATATAACCAACTACCGAATAAAAACGCTCACGTCCATCAGGATTGGAAATATTGATAATCTCATGTTCTGAACCATAAAGCATCGGTCTGATCAAATGGTTGAAACCAGAATCTACTTGAGCAAAAACGGTTGAGGTGGTTTGTTTGACAACGTTTACCTTCACTAAAAATACACCAGCTTCACTGACGAGAAATTTTCCAGGTTCGAAGGTCAACGTTAATTCCTTGCCATATTTTTTGCAGAAACTGTTGAATCGTTGGGTTAGTTTTTCACCTAACTCTTCAATGTTGGTTTCAATATCGCCTTCTTTGTAAGGAACTTTAAAGCCTGAACCAAAATCAATAAATTCTAAATTTTTAAAATTTAATGCCGTATCAAACAAAATTTCACTGGCATAAAGGAACACATCAATATCAAGGATATCACTTCCTGTGTGCATATGGATGCCGTTGATGTTCATTTGGGTATTCTCTATAATGCGCAATAACAGCGGAATTTGATGAATGGAAATTCCAAACTTACTATCAATATGTCCTACGGAGATATTTGTATTGCCTCCTGCCATCACATGCGGATTGATCCTAATGCAAACAGGCGTTTTTGGATAGCGCGTTCCAAATTGCTCCAGAATGGATAGGTTATCTATATTGATCTGAACCCCAAGTTTTGCTGCCATTTCAATTTCTTCGAGAGAAACGCCATTGGGTGTGAAAATGATTTGATCTGGGGAAAATCCAGCTTTTAAGCCGAGTTTAATTTCCTGAATGGAAACGGTATCCAGTCCAGCACCTAGAGTTTTTAAATACTTCAGCACCGAAATATTAGACAACGCTTTGACTGCGTACTTTATCTTCAGTTTTTTAACCTTACTAAATGCAGATGTTAAGCGTTTATATTGGGTTTCTATTTTTTCTGTATCATAGACATAAACAGGGCTTTCAAAGTCTTTCGCAATTTGTAGTAAGGTTTTTGCTTCCATTTTTAGTGTTTAATTTTTTAATAGGCGTAAATCTAAATCCTTTTTTTATTCAAACATAAAGAAAAGGCTAAAAGTGATATGATTTTTTACACTATAAAGCCAATCAACACAAACAATTCTCGATTTTATTGGTTAAAACATTTATGTTGATTACTTTTGTGACCATTAATTTCTTAGACATTTTATAGAAGTTAAAAGGCAATTTTAAAAAATTCCTCCCGATAGCCATCGGATCTTGGAAATGACAAAATAAACAATTAAAGATGAATTTACACGAGTATCAAGGAAAAGATATTTTAAGCAGTTTTGGAGTACGTATCCAACGTGGTATTGTCGCAAAAAATGCCAATGAAGCTGTTGCGGCAGCAAAACAATTGACCGCTGAGACCGGAACGGGTTGGTACGTGATCAAAGCTCAGGTTCATGCGGGTGGACGTGGTAAAGGTGGTGGTGTTAAATTGGCCAAAAACCTAAAAGAAGTTGAAGAAATTGCTGGACAAATCATCGGCATGCAATTGGTTACACCTCAAACTTCAGCAGAAGGTAAAAAGGTGCATCAAGTTTTGATTGCTGAGGATGTATATTATCCTGGAGCAAGTGAAACCAGCGAGTTTTATGTATCTGTACTTTTAAATAGAGGTACAGGTCGTAACATGATCATGTATTCTACTGAAGGTGGAATGGATATCGAAACCGTTGCTGAAGAAACGCCACATTTAATCTTTACTGAAGAAATCGATCCTGCTGTTGGTATTTTACCATTCCAGGCAAGACGTGTTGCCTTTAATCTTGGATTAGAAGGCAATGCTTTTAAAGAAATGACCAAGTTTGTGACTAATCTTTATACGGCATATGATAAATCGGATGCGTCTTTATTCGAAATCAACCCAGTACTGAAAACAAGTGATGACAAAATCATTGCTGTAGATGCGAAGGTTACTATTGATGACAACGCGTTATACAGACATAAGGATTATTTAGATTTACGTGACATTCGTGAAGAAAGCGCCATTGAAGTTGAAGCAGGTGCTTTAGGTCTAAACTATGTAGATTTAGATGGTAACGTAGGCTGTATGGTGAATGGTGCAGGTTTGGCTATGGCCACTATGGACTTGATCAAACAAGCAGGTGGAGAGCCAGCAAACTTTTTAGATGTTGGAGGTACTGCAGATGCGGCTCGTGTTGAAGCAGCTTTCAGAATCATACTAAAAGATCCAAATGTTAAAGCTATCTTAATCAATATTTTTGGTGGAATTGTACGTTGTGACAGAGTTGCACAAGGTGTTATTGATGCTTATAAAAATATGGGCAATATCAATGTGCCAATCATCGTTCGTTTACAAGGGACAAACGCCGATATCGCCAAAAAGTTACTTGATGATTCAGGCTTAGATGTATTAAGTGCTACCGAATTCCAAGAAGCTGCTGATAAAGTACAAGCTGTTTTAGCTTAATTTATATAGATTATTTAAAAAAGCCTGTCAGATTTCAAAACCTGACAGGCTTTTTTG
>JBARDR010000345.1:0-5815 GCA_049795335.1 Gelidibacter sp.
GCTTATAAAACCTCTAAAAATAGTCAAGTGTCGTTGGCTTACGGCAACTTTTTTCAAAATCCGAGTAATGCTATTTTGAAATTCGATAAAGAGCTTAAATCACAAAATACGACGCATTATATCTTCAATTATCAATACAATGCCGAAGGTCGGATTTTTAGAGCAGAAGTTTACTACAAAAATTATAAACGTTTAGTAAAATACGACACCGAGTTTGTCGATTTTGAGACTCATTTTGATAGTTCAGGGAGTGGTTATGCCAAGGGAATTGACTTGTTTTGGCGTGATAATAAAAATATCAAGAACATCGATTATTGGATTAGCTATTCTTTTTTGGATACGAAACGGGATTATAAAAACTATCCCTATGCTTCTCAGCCTAGTTTTGTGAATCGACATAATCTTTCTGTCGTCGGGAAATACTGGATTGAAGACTTAAAAAGTCAGGTCGGTTTCAGTTATGGATTTGCATCTGGAAGAAACTATACCGACCCCAATCACGACGGATTTTTAAACGCCAAAACCAAAAGCTATAATAATTTGAGTTTGAATTGGGCGTATTTGCTGAGTCCTCAAAAGATTCTTTATTTCTCGGTAAACAATGCTTTGGGTTCAAAAAACATCAATGGCTATCAGTTTTCAAACACCGTAGATGTGAATGGTAATCATTCAAAAAGAGCCTTGCGTCCGGCTGCCGATCAGTTCTTTTTTCTAGGTTTTTTCTGGACAATCAGTGATAAAGGAACAGATAATCAGTTGAAAAATTTATAAACAATAGATGTTTTGCGAATTTCAACGGAATCTTATCCTCTCCATTTATACATAATGTGTTGTTATTAATCCTTTTGATGATATGTTGTTTCGACACCGTTCTCAATTAAAATTCCATATTATCCTTCGCTACGCCATATTAAAACACCTTTTCCATATGCTGCGCCATTTGCCTCAACAAAGGTTTGCTCCAAGATTACATTTTTATTGTTGTTTTTTTGGGTATTCACAAATTTCTTATCGACCGAAAGGTCTTCTTTTTTATTGCTTTTGTAAAGGTATTCATGTGATTGTGAGTGCACCTGTGGATCGGAATGTGCATCTTTTTCAGATATGATTTCGGTATTGGTTTCTGTGGTTTTCGTGATTTTTGTTTGCTCTTGATGCTCAGGTTGATTTTTGCAAGCTAAAAATGATGCCGATAGGAGTAAAACTAAAGCGATTGTTTTTTCATGGATGTTGTTTCTATTTTTTCTTGATTGGAAAAATTGTAGGATTTATGTTGGCGCAAATATCAACATTAATTGAGGAATAGGGTTAAATGTTTTACGTTTTGAAACACTCTAAATATTTGCGAATAAAGATCTTGCAGGAAAGAGAGACTAGGAATTTTGCCACTCAAAGATGTTATGAGCTCGGTCAAAACTATTAAAACCGATGGTCGCCTAAGCAACTTATACTTTGCTGATATGGAAGAGATTTTTGAATGGTCACGAGTTCTGATGAACGACTTGCCCCTTAGTTTTCTTTTAGAAGTCATGTTTAGAGTGGCGGTTATGTTTTTGTTGCTACTCATTCTATTGCGATTGGCAGGAAAACGTGGCGTCAAACAATTGTCCGTTTTTGAAATGGTCATCATAATTGCGTTGGGTTCAGCAGTGGGCGATCCGATGCTTTATGAAAACGTCGGACTTTTGCCCGGAATTATTGTTATTATCATGGTGATTATACTTTATCGTATCATTACCGTGATGGCAGCAAAGTTCAAACCACTTGAACGTTTGATTGAGGGTGAGCCAAAACTGATCGTTCAAGATGGTCAATTTGTTTTGGATAGTCTTAATAAAGAGCATTTAGCACAAGACGAATTTTACTCTCAATTGCGATTAAAATCAGTTGAACACTTGGGTCAATTAAAATATGCCTATCTCGAAACTTCAGGAGAGATCAGTACTTTTTTTAGGGAGGACGCACTTGTAACTTATGGATTGCCAATTCTTCCACAATGGTTTGAAAAAAGTTCCACTCAGCTTCATGAAAAAGCGCATTATTCCTGCATATTTTGTGGACATTCAGAATATATTGAATCCACCACAAATATCTGCAAACGCTGTGGAAAAGAGGAGTGGGTAAAAAGTATGAACACAATAAGAATAGCTTAAAACAAAAATATATTATGGCCATATTAGGGAATATCATCAAAGGATTAATTGCTATCAAAGACTCCTTTTCATCAGAAAGTAATCCCATAGAGGAGCAGCAAGCAGTTTTGAGAAAGTTGTTAACTACTGCTAAGGATACCGCCTTTGGGAAGCATTATGGTTTTGAATCGATTTTGGAAGCAGATGATCCGGCGAACGCGTTTGCCAATACCGTGCCCTATTTTGATTATAATAAAATCAATGACGAATGGTGGTATAAACTTCATGAAGGGGAAGATAATGTCACTTGGCCAGGACAACCCAAATATTTTGCCTTGAGCTCAGGAACTACAGGGAAAATAAGCAAACGTATTCCGGTAACGCATGAAATGATCAATGCGATCAAAAATACGGGCCTCCAGCAAGTATTCGCCTTAAGCAATTTTGACTTTCCGGCCGATTTTTTTGAAAAGGAAATCATGATGTTGGGGAGCTCTACCGAACTGAAAGAAAACAATGACCATCTCGAAGGCGAAATTAGCGGGATCAGTGCTAGTAATATTCCATTTTGGTTCCGAAGTTATTATAAACCAGGAGAGGACATTGCTAAAATAGACGATTGGGATGAACGGGTACAGCGAATTGCAGAAAACGCCAAAAATTGGGATATCGGAGCCCTAAGTGGCATTCCATCATGGATGGAACTGATGCTGAAAAAAGTGATTCAGCATCATGAGGTTGAACATATACATGAAATTTGGCCCAACCTCCAAGTGTATACTTCGGGAGGTGTTGCTTTTAGTCCTTATGAAAAAAGTTTTAATGCCCTTTTAGGAAAGCCGATTACGGTTATTGATACCTATTTGGCCTCTGAAGGTTTTATCGCTTTTCAATCCCGAGCTGAGACGGACGCCATGAAATTGGTAACCGATGAAGGTATTTATTTTGAATTTGTTCCTTTTAAAGCGGAATATATTAATGAAGACGGTTCGTTGGTTAAAGAGGCTCCTTCTGTAACTATGGCTGAGGTCCAGTTAAATCAGGATTATGTGCTGTTAATGAGTACCGTGAGTGGCGCGTGGCGTTATGAAATTGGAGATACCATTATGTTTACTGATTTGGAACGTTTTGAAATTAAAATTACTGGGCGTACCAAGTTTTTCTTGAATACTGTGGGATCGCAATTATCCGTAAACAAAATGGATGATGCCATGAAACATCTGGAAACCGAATTTTCTACAAAAATCCCTGAATATACTATTTGTGCCAAACGTTGTGAGGATAATGAGTTTTACCATTGCTGGTATGTGGGCACGGAAGATGATCTTGATGAAAGTTCAGTTGCAGAGCAATTGGATGTTTTTTTAAAGGATGCCAATAAAAATTATAAAGTGGCCCGAAGTAAAGCTTTAAAAGGAGTCAAAGTGAAAATCATCTGTCCTTCTGTTTTTCACGAATGGAGTGGTGCCCTTAAGAAAAAAGGAGGGCAGGTGAAAATGGAACGTGTCATGAAAGAAGATAAATTTAAGGAATGGGAAGCGTTTGTTACTGAACAATCGGCTCCATAGCTGAGGTGTCTCTTTTTTTGATAATGTCCATAATCTCTTCCGGAGAGAGATAGAATTTTTTTATCCGAAGTTTATAGGCTTCATGAATATCGGCGTTGTTCAAGATGAAATCTTTGGTTTTTAAAATATAGTCTTCCAAATTATGTTCTACGGCATATGTATCGGCGGCGCGTTCGGCTTCAACAATGTGCTTGGATGAAAACACGTATTTTAGTCCAAACCAAATCAAATTAAGTTTAGTTCTATTGCTGTAATCCATCACATGTCCCAATTCATGACCAATCCATCCGATTAAAATATCAGATGGAATATGTCGGGTGAGGAATTGTTTGTCCGAAATTTTAAAAGTTTCGCTTATCAGCACCACATATTTTCTATTATTCCGAGATCTGAAAAAGCTACCAAACGTCGGGCGCGCCTGCATGGTTGATTTTTTGATGTTTTCTTTAAACCTAAACTCAATGGGTGTGTTTTTAAGTTCAGGATAATAACTCAGGGCTTTATGGATTTCTTTAGATATAGAATCAGGAATTATTTGTTGTGCGCTCATTGAAGTGCTAAAGATTATAATAAATAGAAAAATATATTTCATAAGATTGAAATCATAAATTACATTTATTTTCATTAAAACCGGTTGGTTGCCGATTATTTAACTAAAATTTAATAGGGATAAAGTCTGTATTATTAGCGGTATTAGCATACTTAAATAAAGGGTAGTTTCGATTATTGAAGACTGTTGTTTCTAGATTTTGAAATTGTTGAAACAACTGATTTTGCTACCTAATCGAAAGAAAGACGTTTTATTGGCACCGGCTTTTTTATGTTGGATAGTTTTTTCAAATGTCAGGTACTCCAAACGCTCTTAACAAAATCTACTCGTTATAATCATGATGCATTACATTCGAGTCTATTGCCTTGTGGATTAAGAGACGATTTTGAGATGAGATGCCAACAACTATTTATTTTCAATGCGCCATTTGATATTGCAGCCTAAATTTGGTTTTTGATCTTTTGATATGGGTTGATTGTTCAATAGGGCATCCAATGCATTTTTAAGATCTTCTCCTGTTACAGGAATGTTATTGCCAGGTCTGGAGCCGTCCAATTGACCTCTGTAAACCAGTTTTAAATCGGCGTCAAAAAGATAGAAATCAGGAGTGCAGGCAGCATCATAGGCTTTGGCTACGGACTGCGTTTGATCATACAAATAAGGGAAAATAAAACCTTCTTCAATCGCCAGTTTTTTCATGAATTCGGGCCCGTCCTGTGGGTAGTTTTCAATGTCATTACTAGAAATCGCGACAAATTCAATGCCTTTAGATTTGTATTCCTTGGCGAGTTTTGCCAATCGAGCATTCACATGTTTAACAAACGGACAGTGATTGGAAATGAACATAATAACCGTTCCTTTTATGCCTTTGCAATGTGCTAAGCTGAGTTTTTCGTCGCTTACAGTGTCCAATAATTTGAATTCTGGAGCCTGTGTGCCTAAGGGTAACATGTTTGAAGGAGTATTAGCCATAACGTTTTATTTTTTTATATTGCGAGCTATTTCAAATTTTAAGGATGGAAAAGATAGTGACTTTTGAGGAGTTTGCCAAAGTTGATTTACGTGTGGGGACCATCATTGAGGTCAATGATTTTCCGCAAGCAAGAAATCCATCCTATCAATTGACCATTGATTTTGGTGCCTTGGGAATAAAAAAATCTTCGGCACAAATTACCACACTTTATTCGAAGGAGGATTTGCTCAACCGACAAATTGTAGCCATAGTTAATTTTCCCAAAAAGCAGATTGCGAAATTTATGAGCGAATGTCTTGTAATGGGAGCTGTAAAAGATAAAGACGTGTGTTTATTGCGGCCAGAACTACAGGTTAAAAACGGATCAACTGTAGCTTAAATCAAAACTTTTGAAAGGAAAAAATAATTTGCAGCTATTGTGGTTGCACTATATGAGAATCTATCTCAAAGTCGCTTTGTTTTTTTATTACAAAAAAATTGAGATCAATTATCAAGAATCATTACGTCCAAATCAGGCCAGACTATTTTTAGGCAATCATCAAAATGGTTTGATGGATCCACTTATTATCGCTACTAAAAATGGAGATTTTTC
>JBARDR010000346.1:0-2452 GCA_049795335.1 Gelidibacter sp.
ACAAATTAAAACATTAATTATATGAAATTATTTAAATCATTTGCTTTGGTTGCTTTTGCAGCAACTACTCTATTTAATTGCGGCTCGGCTTCCAATGTGCTTTCCACACCACTGGAAAACATTGACAGAATGCCATTAAAAACTTCTGAATTAACTGATGCCGAAAAGGAACATTGGGGACACTTAGATTTAAAAAACGATACCATTCCTGGGATGAGTGTTGACAAGGCTTACAACGAGATTATCAAAAATAAAAAAGGAGCCACCGTGATCGTTGCGGTCATTGATTCAGGAATTGATATTGACCATGCAGATATGCAGGGCGTTATTTGGACCAATCCAAAAGAAATTCCAGGGAACGGCATCGATGATGACAAAAATGGTTATGTGGATGATATCCACGGCTGGAATTTTCTGGGCGATGGCTATGATGAGCAGTTGGAATATGTACGTTTATTGGCAAGTGGCGATACTTCAAACCCACGTTATGCGGAAGCAAAAGCCGAAAGACAGGCCGACTATGACAAATACGCCGGCATCAAAACCAATTATGAGCAGTTTTTGCAACAAATCAAAAATGCTGATGATGCTTTGGCCAGAGAAACTAAAAAAGAAAATTACACAGAAGAAGATGTCGATGCTATCAGCACGAGCAATGCAACTTTAAAACAATACGTGGCCATTGCAAAATATGTGTATAGTATGGATTTTAAAACCTTAAAAGCGGCCATAGAAGATATTAGTGAAGGACTTGTGGATATTAATGACCGTCTGAACTATAACCTCAATGTCGATTTTAGAGGTCGTAAAACTGGAGATAATCCTGATGATATGGTGGAGAAATATTATGGTAACGGAAACGTAAAACCTGTAAAACCATCTGAAAGCCATGGAACGCATGTTGCTGGAATTATTGCCGCCGTAAGAAACAATGGTATAGGTGCAAATGGTGTGGCGAACAACGTGAAGATCATGAGTATTAGAGCTGTTCCAAATGGAGACGAATATGACAAAGATATCGCATTGGCCATCAGATATGCTGCTGATAATGGTGCGAAAGTGATGAACTTCAGTTTTGGAAAACACTATTCTCCACATAGCGACTGGGTAAGAGATGCTATTGTATATGCGGCTTCGAAGGATGTTTTGCTTGTGAATGCAGCTGGAAACGAAGCTATTGATTTGGATACCAAAAACGTCTATCCTAATGATGCTATTGATAATGGCCCTGAAGTTGCAGATAACTTTATTACTGTCGGATCATTGGACTCAAGCTACGGCTCAGGAATGGTCTCTGGATTTTCAAATTACGGTAAAATAAACGTTGATATTTTCGCTCCAGGAGGAGAAATCTATTCTACGATTCCTGGGAATGAATATAAAAGTCTTGGAGGAACTTCAATGGCCGCTCCAGGAGTTGCTGGTATCGCCGCATTAATTCGTTCCTACTATCCAAACTTGACTGCACCGCAAGTTAAAAAAGTCATTTTAGATTCTGGATTGGCGCTTACCACCAAAGTAATTGTAGGCGGCGATCCAACCAACATAAAACCATTCGGTGAACTTTCAAAATCACAAAAAACTGCCAACGCTTACAACGCTCTAATTTTAGCGGACCAACTGTCAAAAAACTCTAATTAAAACATTTAAAATGAAATTTACTTATGCTTTAAGTCTTAGTTTTCTATTGTTAATGCCTGCAATGAAAGGGCATTCACAAAATGAAACACCGCCATCTTCCAATCCACATTATTGGCAACAACATGTCGATTATACGATGGCTATTGATATGGACGTCAAAACTTACCGATATACCGGAACTCAAAAGTTGGTTTATACCAATAACTCTCCAGATGTATTAAACCGCGTTTACTATCATTTATATCCAAACGCCTTTCAGCCGGATAGTGAAATGGATGCCCGCTTAAAAAGCATTCCAGATCCTGACGCACGAATGGTCAATAATTTAGGTACGAAAGCAGATCCGATTTATGAAAGTCGCATCAGCAAATTAAGTCCTGATGAAATTGGATATATCAATGTTACTTCCTTGCTTCAAGATGGCAAGAAAGTCAATCAGGAAACCCAAGGCACTATTTTGATTGTCACTTTGGACCAACCAATTCACCCCGGACAAAAGACCACTTTTGATATGGTTTTTGATGCTCAAGTACCGGTTCAAATCCGTCGTTCTGGCAGAAATAACAGTGAAGGCGTCGCTTTATCCATGTCGCAATGGTATCCAAAACTGGCCGAATATGACGACGAAGGCTGGCATGCCGATCCTTATATTGCCAGAGAATTTTATGGGGTATGGGGCGATTTTGATGTCAAAATTACCATCGATAAAAATTATACCATTGGAGGTACGGGATATCTTCAAAACCCAAACGAAATCGGTCACGGTTACGAAACGGAACCAGTTAAAAAACAGAAAGGCAAAACCTTGACC
>JBARDR010000347.1:0-5584 GCA_049795335.1 Gelidibacter sp.
CCTAACAACATGGATGATTGTCCTGAAGTTCCAGGTTTAAAAGCTTTAAAAGGTTGTCCAGATGCTGATGCTGATGGTGTTGCAGATCATTTAGATGAGTGTCCAAACGAAGCTGGTCCTGCTGCTAACAAAGGTTGTCCTTGGAAAGATACTGACGGCGACGGTGTATTAGACAAAGATGACAAATGTCCAGATGTTGCTGGTACAGTTGCAAACAACGGCTGTCCTGAGACTAAGCCAGACGTTGAGAAAATGAAACAATTGAATGACTATGCTAGAACTATCTTATTTGATACAGGAAAAGCAACATTCAAAAAAGAATCTATCCAAACGTTAAATTCAATGAATGCAATCTTCAAAGAATTCCCAGAAGCTAATTTTGCACTTGAAGGATATACTGATAGTGTTGGAGCGGCAAGATCTAACCAATTGCTATCTGAAAGAAGAGCTAATGCAGTAAGAGATTGGTTAATCGCAAACGGTATTGATCAAAATCGTTTAACTGCTAAAGGTTTTGGTGAAGAGAATCCGATTGATTCTAACACAACTGCTGCTGGTAGAACTAACAACAGACGTGTAGAAGTAAAACTTACAAACTAAGTTTTAAAAATAAATAATTGAAAAGACGCTCCGATATTCGGGGCGTTTTTTATTTTTATACAATGACAAGTTTTTTAAAAGAAGTTTTAGACGATATACAAAAAAATGGGCTCAACATTTCAGAGCTCACTTTTATTTTACCAAGTAAAAGAGCGGGTACCTTTTTAAAAGATATCCTTTCTAAATCCATTGTGAAAACAATTTTCGCTCCGGAAATTTTATCCATTGAAGAGTTTGTTGAAAGTTTATCTGAACTTCATTACGCCAGCAACACCGAACTTCTATTTAGTTTCTACCAGGTTTATCAGGAATTAACACCTAAACCCGAACAGGAAACCTTTGATCAATTTTCAAAATGGGGACAACTCTTACTTCAGGATTTCAATGAAATTGATCGTTACCTCATCGATGCCGATCATATTTTTGATTATTTAAAATCCATTAAAGAAATCAATCATTGGTCTTTAGCAGAAGTACAAACCACTTATATCAAAAATTATTTAGCCTTCTGGAACCGACTCAAAATTTATTACAATAGGTTTAGGGAAGCGTTAATCCTGAATAAAAAAGGCTATCAAGGCTTGGTATATAGAGAGGCTGCAAACAGCCTCGAGCCATATATAGCCTCTCATCCTAACAAAAGGCATATTTTCATCGGTTTCAATGCTTTAAATAAGGCTGAAGAGCGCATTATTCAAGAATTATTACAACAAGATCTAGCAACTATATATTGGGATATTGATTCCGTATTTTTAGATAACCCTATCCATGATGCCGGATTATTCATAAGACAACATTTAAAAACCTGGACGTTTTTTAAGCAAAACGACCTGAATTGGATTGGTAATAACTACCGTTCAGATAAAAACATTCATACGATTGCTGTTCCAAAAAACGTTGGACAAGTTAAATATATTGGAGAACTGCTGGACGGCTTGCCACCAGCCGATCTAAAAAAGACTGCAGTGGTTTTAGGCGATGAATCGTTGCTGATGCCTTTACTCAATTCCATCCCTCAAAAAGTCGAAGCCATCAATATTACCATGGGACTTCCTCTTAAATCAGTACCCTTGGCCTCCTTATTTGACTTGCTTTTCAAGATTCAAAAAAACCATATCAATCAACTGTATTATAAGGACGTTGTTGCTATATTATCACATTCGTTTATCCAGACGGTTTTAACACATGAAAACCATAATTATGGCAATCACATCATAAACTATATTCAAAGCAATAACATTGTTACCCTAACGGTTGAAAAAATAATAGCCCTTGCAAAACCTGAGGAGCATTTTATAAGAACGCTCTTCCAGTCCTGGGAGAACAGTCCTGAAAAAGCATTCAAAAACTGCACGCAACTCATCTTAACCTTAAAAACACAACTCGATTTAGAAAAATCTAAAAATCTGTTGGCGCTCGAATACCTATACCGATTCAATCAAATTTTCAATGAACTTCAACGCTATAACGAAACCTATAAGCTCATAAGCAATAGCACAACTTTGCATTATCTCTACAAAGAACTGTTAAACAATGAAACTTTAGACTTTCAAGGTGAACCGTTACAAGGTTTACAAATTATGGGTATGCTAGAATCTCGTGTCTTGGATTTTGAAACGGTCATCATTTCATCCGTTAATGAAGGTATTCTTCCAGCAGGAAAAAGCACCAATTCATTCATTCCTTTTGATGTAAAGCTCGAGAACGGATTGCCAACTTATAAAGAAAAAGATGCTGTTTACACCTATCACTTCTACCGATTGTTGCAACGTGCAAAAAATGTATATATCATTTATAACACAGAACCGGATGTTTTAAACGGAGGGGAAAAAAGCAGATTCATAACACAACTGCAAATCGAAAACATTCATACTATAAAGCATAGCATTGTTGCGCCAAAGGTAGAAGTCGCACAAAAAGAACCTAAAGTCATAAAAAAAACAGAGACTGTTATCAAACGTTTACAACAAATTGCTACTAACGGATTTTCACCATCCTCATTAACCAACTATATAAGAAACCCTCTTGATTTTTACTATGAGAAGGTCCTCAAGATTCAAAACTATGAAGATGTTGAAGAAACCGTAGCCGCCAACACTTTAGGAAGCGTGATCCATCAAACCTTGGAGGATTTTTATACTCCACACAAAGGACACTATTTGACTGAAGCACACTTAAAGCAAATGAAAACCCTCATAGATGGCAATGTCACACATCACTTTAAGGTGTTTTACAAAGAGGGCGATATGACAAAAGGTAAAAACCTGATTATTCTTGAAGTGGCCAAACGTTATATCTTAAACTTTATCAATAAAGAAATTGAAACTTTAAAAGAAGGCCATCAAATTAAAATAATAGATCTCGAAAAGGAACTGGATATCAACGTTAACATCCCGGAGATGGATTTTAAAGTGCGTTTAAAGGGCACAGTGGACCGCATAGATGAATTTGATGGCACAGTCAGGATCATTGATTACAAGACAGGAAAAGTAAGCCAAGGCCAAGTGGAAATTATAGATTGGGAGGACATCACTCTGGATTATGACAAATACAGCAAGAGCTTCCAAATTTTGACTTACGCCTACATGATGAACCAGACCAAAGAGTTTTCTGGAACCATTGAAGCAGGTGTCATTTCCTTCAAAAATCTGCAAGGCGATTATTTCTTGAAGTTTGGAAAAAAATCATCGTCACACAGTAGAGATAAGGAGCATGGGATATCACAAGACACCTTGGAAGCTTTTCATAGGGAGCTCAAAAAACTGATTCTAGAGATTTGTAATCCTGAAATTGATTTTATAGAGAAAGAGGTTCGGAAATTTTAAAGGAGATATTCACTTTTAATAATTTTGAAAAAGCTTATTTGTAATAGGTCAAACTCAACATTCAATCATTCGAAAATCGAACAAAACAAAAAAAGCAATGCTTTCGCATTGCTTTTTCCTGTGGAGAAGATCGGGCTCGAACCGACGACCTCTTGGCTGCCAGTCAAGAATTGAACTATTTGTTTTTTATACGGTTTATATTCAATCATTGATTAACTCTAACGTTTACGGCTAATATACCCATTTTAATTAATATCTATTATTTGTTAGTTAATATCTATTGTGTGCAAATTGTATGCAAATAGTGTGCAAATGATTATATTTGAGAAAATGAAAAGCAATGAGCTACATTATTTCAATAGTATTAGATACAAGACGTGAAAAAGAGAACGGCAAATTTCCTGTTAAATTAAGAGTCTACAACAAAACCAATAACAAAAAGACAGTTAAGCTCTATTCACTGGATATTGATTTGACAGAAAAGGAATTTGAAACAATTTGGATAAACCCCGAAAACAAAAGTTTAAGAGGTGCAAATAAAAAAATACGCTTACGACTATTAGAGTTTGAAACCAGAGCAAACGACGAAGCAGAAGCAATGACCGTTTTTGATATTGCTAAGTTTGAAACTAAATACTTTCGCAAATCTTCTGATAAAAATAATGTTAAGTATCATTTTGATTTAGCTATTCAAAAGAATATGAGTAATGATAAAATCGGAACTGCAGAAAGCTATAAATACACCTTAAATTCGTTAGCAGTTTTTATTGATAAAGACAATACCGAGGAAGCACCTAGCAAAATTGATAAACTAACCTTTGACACAATTACAGCTGACTGGCTAAAAGAATATGAGAAATTTATGTTGGCAAAAAGGAGAAGCTACACCACAATAGGTATTTATACTAAAACTTTGAGAGCCATTTTTAATAATGCAATAGAAGCTAATGACATCAGTATAGAAATTTATCCTTTTAGTAAAAACAAATACAGAATACCAAAATCCAAAAAAGTAAAAAAGGCTTTAAGTTCAAAACAATTAAAAGCTTTATTCGGTGCTGATGCGGAAAATGAAAACGAACAACAAGCAAAAGATTTTTGGTTTTTTAGCTATGCCAGTAACGGAATGAATTTTAAAGACATCGCACTTCTAAAATATTCAGATATTAAAGAAGATAAGTTTACTTATTACAGGGCTAAAACATTTGACAAGTCAGCTGAAAAAACAGCAATAACAATCTATTTAACCGACTTCACAAATAGCATCATTTCAAACTATGGAAATAAAGATAAGAGTGACTTTGTTTTTAATATTGTCACTTCAAGTGATCCAATACAAACGCAGTATAAGAAAATTAAAAACTTTACTCGTTTAGTTAACGATCACATAAAACGAATAGCCAAAAGAAACGATTTACCAAATGACATTTCGACCTACTGGGCAAGACATTCATTTGCCACCAATTCGCTACGTAAAGGTGCAAGCATGGAGTTTGTAAGCGAAGCACTAAACCATAGCGACCTCAATGTTACAAAGAATTACTTTGCAGGTTTTGAAGATGAAGCAAAAAAAGAGTTTGCCAATTCTTTACTTGATTTTTAAACCAATCTCTCAATTTATTCTTTTTGTACAGACTTGCATTTGATACATTAACTACATAATTATAATTAAAGACAAATGAGTAAAGAACATAAAGTTATAACGAGTTTTTTAAAAAAAGCAAATAGACATCTTCAAAACCTCAATAGCATTAAAGATAAATTAGACTGGTTAAGCAAAGAATATGATATAATTAAAACAGATCCTTTGTTTAACGAAAAATTTCACACTCTCCATAAGGTAGTAGAACAATTGCAGGCTAAACACTTTGAAGACCATGAAAAAAATCCTGAGTTCACATATTGGTTTTTAAAATACAATGCCAAAGAAATATTTAAAAGCAAGGTCGGTTCTGAACGATTCACATCTGAACTTAATCATCCAAAATCAAAAATATTTTTACAAAGACAACTTAATAGCATTCTAAAAATTGAAAACACAGCTGATGAACAGTTGCTTGAGAATAACAAGCAAATGGTTAATTTGGAAGACGACAAATCTAAGGTTCTAGAAAAATACAGAAAAAAAGGATATTTACATTTCTTTGAATGCGTAAACA
>JBARDR010000348.1:0-5467 GCA_049795335.1 Gelidibacter sp.
TGATTATTGCATTTGATGAGGATGAAAATATTCAAACAATAGACCATCAATTAGGTTTTTGGAAAGAAGAAGCGAAACAAAACGCAAAAGTTTTACAAGAAGTCGATCTTCAAATTCTGCAAGCAGAATCGGGTGAAAAACTGGCTAAATCGGAAAAACTTCCTCAAGTTTTTGCTTTTGCAGGTAATTATTTGAATGGCCCAGTCATGATTGAAATTCCGGTTTTAAATAAAAACTTCAATTATTGGAATGTTGGTATTGGAATGAAGTACAATGTGTCTTCTATTTTTAAGAGTAAAGCCAAAATTAAACAGGTACAGATTTCTATTAGCAATGCACTAGAAAACAAAGAAATTGTGACCAATGATTTAAATCATGAGATTGAAACAGCTGAAATTCGTTGGCACGAATCGGAAAAAATCTATCAAACCCATCTCAAAAGTGTAGAATTGGCCTCACAAAATTACAGCGTCATAAGCAATCGCTTTTTAAACGATATGGCTTTGACAACGGAGATGTTGGAAGCCGAAAACACCAAACTAGACGCAGAACTAAAAGCTGAGAACTCTAAAATAAACATACTTTTTCATTATTATCAACTAAGAAAACTAACTGGAACTTTATAATCATGACACATAAAACTAAAAAAGGAATCTATAATATCATAGCAATTGCGGTTGTAACTGCAGGAATTGTGTTTGTAGCAACAAAATTTATACACTTTGGAAACGTTGAATTTACAGATAATGCGCAGGTCAAGCAACTTATTGTCCCTGTCAACTCAAGAGTTCAAGGATATATTAAAGAGATAAGATTTGAAGAACATCAACGTGTAAACAAAGGGGATACTTTATTGATTATAGAAAACACTGAGTTTTTACACAAAGTAGCATTGGCTGAAGCAGATCTTCAAAACGCTTTGGCGGGAAAAAATGTCGTAGCATCTTCGGTGCAAACGGCAGCAAATTCTATTCTAATTTCGGAAGCGGCGCTTGCAGAAGTTAAAGCATTGTTGGACAATGCAGCGACAGATGAAATGCGGTATAAAAATCTATTAGCAAAAGAAAGTGTAACACGCCAAGAGTATGATGGCGTAAATACAAAATATTTGGCACTGAAAGCAAAATATGAAACGCTAAGCAGACAAAAGCAATCAACGGTCTTGGTTACACAAGAACAATCGTCTCGCCTTACGCAAAACGATGCCGGAATTAATTTAGCAAAATCTGCATTGGATTTAGCCAAACTACATTTTTCTTATACCGTAATCACAGCACCAACAGATGGTTACACTGGGAGGAAAAATTTACAAGAAGGACAATTGATACAGCCTGGACAGCCAGTTGTTGATTTGGTGGACAATAACGAAAAGTGGATTAAAGCCAACTACAAAGAGACACAAACGCACCATATTGCGGAAGGTCAAGAAGTAAGTTTAAAAATTGATGCGCTTCCAAATCAAACGATTAAAGGTGTTGTGAAATCTATTGCTCGTGCCACGGGCTCTAGTTTTTCGGTTATTCAACAAGACAATTCGGCAGGAAATTTTGTAAAAATAGAACAACGAATTCCTGTGCGTATTGAATTTTCTAAAGATATTGATGCTTCGCTATTAGAAAAAATTAGGGCAGGAATGAATGTTGAATCTACCATAAACTATTAACTATGCATCCAGGAGGACCTTTTTCTATTCCTGCCATTAATAACTATATTCCAGAAAAGCTTAAACCTTGGATCATCATTTTATTTGTAATTGTTTTTCAATTTGCAAGTGGTGGTGTGTATCTCGCTACTTTAAACAAAGTAGTCGGAGATCAAGCGTTGATGCAAGAAGATATTTTAATGGCTGGGTATGCAACTCTTATCGGAACGGCGTTGACTTTTACCATAATGTTACGGTTAAAAATGCGGTTTTTATCGAAACACGTTTTTCTGATTTGTTGTGCAGCTTTAATAATTTGCAATATAATCTGTTTGTACACCAGCAATGTATTCGTTTTAATTGCGGTGTGTTTCTTTGCCGGAATATTTAGAATGTGGGCTACGTTTGAATGTAACTCTACCATCCAATTGTGGCTTACGCCTACACGGGATTTTAGCGTATTTTTCTGTTTCATTTATTTATTGGTACAGGGATCTATTTTGCTATCTGGATCCACACATCTATACATTGAATTGTTGACCACGTGGCAACACGTACATTGGGTGATTATGGGAGCTTTATTGGGAGTTACTCTAATTGTACTTGTGATTTTTAATTCTAAACGAATGATGCCGGCCTTTCCGTTGTTTGGAATCGATTGGCTGGGTATGTTTATGTGGGGATTAATCATGCTCAACATTAATTTTATTGCGCTGTATGGCAAGCATTACGATTGGTGGCAATCATCAGAAATACAAATTGGTACGGTATTTTTAATGATATTATTAGTACTCAATATTTACCGGGCAAGTTTTATTCGACACCCGTTTATTTCCTTAAAAACTTTTCAGATCAAAATCGTTTACATGACATTTTTGGCCTATCTGATAGTCGATTTCTTTATCTCTCCGGCACATTTAATTGAGGAGATTTATATGCATGAAATTTTGCACTATGAAACTTCAAATTTAATTGAAATGAATTGGGTAGGATTCATAGGAATTGCTTTAGGAGCTGCATTTACGTATTTCTATTTCGCAAAAGCCAAGAACTCGTATAAATCAACGTTCTTAATAGGTTTTAGTAGCTTAGTGATGTATTTGCTATTGATGTATTTCAATCTAGATTATAACACTTCACAAACTACGCTCGGTATTTCTGTTTTATTTAGAAATTTCGGTTATGTAGTTATAGCAATTGTACTCCTCACGAGTTTGACGAAAGTTCCATTTCCAAATTTCTTCCAAGCAATTTCTGTTCAAGCCATAGTGAGTGCTGCTTGTGGTTCTGCAGTTTTGGGCGCTGTTTTGAAAGAAATATTTTCGACTACGATGTCCAAAAATTTTCAGCTTTTGAGTATGCCACTCGATCGATTAAACCTTCAGTTGATGAATGTATCTTCTTCAGGATTAGGAAAGGCATTGCATCATCAAGCAATGATGGTGAGTTTTAAAGAGATTTATGGCCTCATGATATTGCTAGCTATCCTCTCAATATTTATTTTTATCTTTTACCAAAACCCTCTTTTAAAGGCAATTTCATTCAGCTTTAAAAATAAAATATAAAAAACAAAGCCGTTTAACAGTCAGTTAAACGGCTTTTACTTCTTTTATCCCTGCAAAAATCGATAATTATACGTATATTAGCATGATAAAAGGTCTAACTTCCTGCCAAGTCAACACCAATAAACACAACAAAATTTAAAAATCTATAAGTAAGATTTTAGCATCCCTGACTGCATCTACCTCAAAGTTGAGGAAGACATGACTAAAATTGAAAGTGGTGAATTTGATGTATTTATTTATATCTATATAATGTGCGAATAAACCATGTTGTCGACATCAATTAAAGGGCACGCAAAGACTATTCATTAAAATTTGATTTTAACGGAATCTTAAAAGTCTGGAAAACAATAAAAAAATCTTAAAAAGGGCATTTTATTTGAATTCTATACGCCTTTCCGACTCTTAGATTGATTTTTACGGGTGCTGGTAAATATACTGTATCATCTAAAACAAATTTGAATTAAACTACATTTTTAGTTATTATAGTCCCACAAATATTCAATCAGGTAATTGATTATCATTTGTATGTGTTGAAAATTTCTTAAAATCCTAAAATATATTTCATACAATGAAAAAACTCTCAATATTATTAATCATGATGACATTAAGCACTATGCTTACAGCTCAAAACAAACAGAATAGCAGCACTGCTTCGTGGATAAAAAATATTCCTGAAAGTGATGTCATAAAATGGCGCCAGCATATCCATCAAAATCCGGAATTGTCATATAAGGAAGTCAATACCAGCAATTATGTAGCCGATCTATTGAAAAGCTTCGGAAATATTGATATCATAAGACCTACCGAAACAAGCGTTATCGGGATTCTAAAAGGTGGAAAACCAGGCAAAACAATAGCGTTCAGGGCAGATATGGATGCACTGCCAGTGCAGGAAGAAACAGGTTTGCCCTTTTCTTCAAAAAATGATAATATTAGTCATGCCTGTGGACATGATGCACATACTGCCATGTTATTGGGTACGGCCAAAACCTTATCAACAATGAAAAGTCAACTAAAAGGAACCGTCTATTTTCTTTTTCAACACGCTGAAGAAGAAGCTCCAGGTGGTGCATTGGAAATCATCAAATCAGGCGCATTAAAGGACGTTCAGGCTTTTTTTGGGATGCACGTATTGCCCAATTATCCTGTTGGACATATCGGTATTTTACCAGTTGGAGCCGCATCAACAACATCTGACGGCTTTAACTTAACCATTAATGGAAAAGGCTCCCACGGTTCTATGCCGCAATTGGGCGTGGATCCGATCGTTATAGGTGCAGAAATAGTGAATGCGCTTCAAACCATCGTTTCAAGAAATGTAGCTCCCGGAGAAATGGCTGTAGTTACTGTTGGAAAATTTCAGTCGGGCGAGGCTCCCAATGTAATTCCTGACAAGGCAGAATTGGCAGCGAGCATCCGTACCATATCTGACCCGACGAGACAATTGGTTGAAGACCGCATTAGAGCAATCGTTGAAAATGTGACCAAAGCACACGGCGCAACCTTCGATTTAGAATACATCAAAAGCTATCCCGCAATACAAAATGATGCAGATCTCAATGCAAAAGCCAAAGCGAGTACTGTAAAAGTTTTAGGAAAAGAAAATGTGTTTGATGCACCAAGAATGACCGCAAGCGAAGATTTTTCGTATTACAATAAGATCGCACCTACTTGTTTTATGGTTTTGGGTGTAGGCGAAGGGGTTGCCAACCACAACCCTAAATTTAATTTGGATGAAAACGCGTTAAGCAACGGTGTAAAAGCACAAATACAGACAATATTAGATTATTTGAATAATTGATGTTCTATTATTTACAACAACATAAGTAATCTTATAGCTGTAAAAAAAATAACACTTAAATCATTAATAATGAATTATTTAAAAACATCATTAGCAATAGCAGTTTTATTGGTTTTAGTAAGCTGTAATGAAAAAGCAGATGTTATGAAACAACTGGCATTGGGAAAACAATCGGTAGAAATTCTAAAAGTAGATGATTTAGAATTTAAAGACCTGAATAAAAACGGAACATTAGATCCTTATGAAGATTGGCGATTAAGCAGTCTAGAGAGAAGTAAAGATTTGGTAAGCCAAATGACATTGGAAGAAAAAGCCGGAATGTTGTTGATTGCCGACATGCGTATGTTCAACGAGATATTTATGTTGGATAAAGTAGAAACGCCAAAAGCCATAACTGCTGATTTTAACGAAGAAGATATTGTGCTCGATAAAAACCAATTTACGGGCGAACCTTTGGCG
>JBARDR010000349.1:0-7823 GCA_049795335.1 Gelidibacter sp.
ATTTGATTGTAAACTTAAAATCTTTTGATTTGAGATTTGGTCAAACAATCATTATTTTTCCGAATGATGATAATTCATTCATCTATTTGCAGTCAATTGAAAAACCAATTATGGAAGAGGACTTTAATGACTTTATAAACAGGGTTAAAAATGACAATAGAATCATGAAAATGATTGATAAAATTAACGAATAAAAACGGTGGGTAACACCGTGTAAAAATAATTGCTTGGTTCTCGCATACTTGGAAATTGCTTGCGCCAGTTCGCTACGCTCGTGTCCTGCGGAATTTCAACAGGCTCGGTCAATTTTTACTATTTTAGGTATTTATCCCACGCAACTATTCTTACGTGTGCCGAGAGTAACGAGCGGCTGAAAGTCGTTACGTAACTGTTTATAAGATGGTGGAACCGACCCACTGGTGTTGTCCTACAGGGGAGAGCATCAAACCACCATAAGGTGCTTTGGTAAAGAGCCAAGGTATTGAGCGTTATGGAAAAGGCTGCGTCATGAACGTGGACAGGTATTAATAATGGAGATGAATGCAAATGAACCTCTGATGAAGTGTCGAGAAAGTGCTACCCTCTGTCAAAAGTGTTTGAAGTATGACAAACATTATAAGTCCAGCGGTCACCTGTTTATTGGCTGGCGGCAGGCGTCATTTAGGAGGCATGACCATTATGTGGGCTTATTAACGGAACTCGGGAACCTGTGCCAGGATGCAAAGTGAAATGCACAATAGCACAAACTAGAGGCAGAATAGCGATGCTTGGAACAGGGACGGATCAGTCCGTAGTAGCGATGAAGTTTCTGTAATGGAAATGGAGCGAAGGGACTGACTTATTCAGTTTTTATCAACTTTTACAACTCGCAAGAGGATGATTGAATTTGAGAAGACAAAATCATTACCTATTACCAAAGAAATGGTATGGGAAGCTTACCTACAGGTAAGGCGCAAAGGAAAGAGTGCAGGTATAGATGATCTGAGTATGTCACAGTACGACCTACAGAGACATCGCCACTTATACAAAGTCTGGAACCGCTTAGCCTCGGGTAGTTATTTCCCACCACCAGTCCTACAAGTTGAAATCCCTAAGAAGAACGGTTCCATCCGTCAATTGGGGATTCCTACCATTAGCGACAGGGTAGCCCAGACGGTTATAAAGAATCAAATAGAGGAAAGACTGGAAAAGATCTTTCATCCACAATCCTATGGTTATCGACCAAAACGTAGTGCTCATCAAGCACTCGATCAGGTTCGTAAAAACTGTTGGAAATTTAAAGCATTGGGCAAACACGTGGAAGAAAAGTGGGTATTGAGATACATCGAAAGATGGCTCAAAGCTCCACTTCAAACCCGAAAAGGTGAAATTATTGCAAGAACAAACGGTACACCGCAAGGTGGGGTGATCAGTCCACTACTGGCCAATCTGTTTCTGCATTACACCTTGGATGTTTGGCTTGGAAGATTGAGCCCTTCTATTGAATTTGTACGTTATGCAGATGATATTATCATTCACTGTTCGACACAAAGTCAGGCAGAGCAAAGCCTACAGAAGATCAAAGAAAGGGTGGAGTATTGTGGATTGACATTACATCCAGACAAAACAAAGATCATATATTGTAAGGATTTTAGAAGGCAACAAAAGTACAAGAAGATGAAATTTGACTTTTTAGGATATACTTTTCAGCCACGCACGTCAAAATCAAAGAAAACAGGAAAACTGTTTTTGGGATTTGATTGTGCAATCAGCATCCAATCAAGATTACGGATATTTGAACAGATCAGGAAAATGGAAATCCCAAGAATGCGATGCGACAGTATTACGGGCATTGCACATCACTTGAACCCAAAACTCCGTGGGTGGATACGTTACTTTGGTAAATACCGAGGCTATAGTTTGTCCGAAGTGTTTTATATATTGCGTATAAAACTGGTAAGATGGGCAAGATATCACTATAAACGGTATAGGAACAACCTAACGAAAGCCTATAGATGGCTAGACAGAGTTCGGGAACAATACCCGAGTTTATTTTATCACTGGTACATTGGTTATTCTAATTAAAGGTATTAATTGAATAAGAAGAGCCGTATGATGGGAGACTATCACGTACGGTTCTGTGAGAGGCTCGGGGTGAAACTCCCCTTGTCTACTCGACACCAAACGTTCCCCAACATTTGAAAAAAGCCGAACTCAACCAATAAACATAACAAATGAAGCAAATCTGATGCAGTGAAATTAGTAGCAAATCGTCTTATTATCAAATAATTTTAGATGTTTTTGATGATGGGTTTTTGGAGTGGTATGTGTCTGAAATGTCAGGTCAGCAATTTTTTGAGTTACGTGAAACTTGTATTATTCACTTCCTGAATTATAGAAAAATATGGTTAAGTTTAAAGTCTGAATAAGCGATATGAAATTCTATACTTCGATACCTAAACGTATGAAACCATATTACAAGGCGGAATTAGACAAATACGGAACTGAATACTCAAATGGAAATTTAAAGAGTGCGTGGCATCATTTGGAAAGAGCGCATATAATTGGTCAAAAATATCCGTACCCACATACTTTTGTTCATTGGAAAATGTTGCAATTCGGAATTAAGATCAAAAGTGGGAAAGAAATTATCGGACAAATTCCACGTCTGATTTTTGGAGGTGTGAAATCGTTTGTTGGAAAAATTCCAGTTGGAAATCCTGGAGGAGCGAATGTTCCGCCATTAAAACCATTTCCAATTGAAAAAGAATTGCAGAATATTTTTGAGAAAGCAGGAATTGAATTAATCTGAAAATAAAAAACGTTGGGTAATACTTAAGAAGCATTCGGCTCGCCGTTTACTACCTACGGTCATGAGATCAATTCGCTAAGTTGTGCAGAGCAGTTTGTTCCTTTCAAAAAGGATTTCCACTTCAATCCCTAACGCAAAATGTCGCATAAAATGGAAAAATATCTACAAATTTCAAGAGAAGAATTTATGAAATTCTTCCGTGATGATGAAAAACTGAATGAATTAACAGCTGATGATAGAGTTGAAATTTTCAGAACAATTCTTGTCGGAAGTTCAGATCTGACTATGGATTTATTAAATGAAGTTTTAGGAGATTATTCTGTTTCTAATCTTGAAGTAATAGAATTTGAAAATGACAATAAGTAATAATTGGACACGAGAAGAAACCATTGTTGCTTTCAATGTTTATTGTAAAGTTCCATTCAAAAGCAGTGAAGAAACTGTTGATATTGATTTAGAAAATTTACCGCAAGGAAAAGAAAGAGAATCACTTATCAAAGTAAGAGTAAATCAATCATTTTTCAGAAGTACAATTCTTCTTCTTAAAATCAAAAATGTTGTATAACTGGATTATCAATTCCTGATTTTCTTGTAGCAAGTCATATTGTTCCTTGGAAAAAAGATGAAGCAAATCGCTTAAATCCACAAAATGGTTTATGTTTAGTAGATACAGATATATTTGGTGCTTGTATAAACACGATAGTGTAAACCGCCCGAAATCGAATGAAAACCATTGACAAAACATATCCACTTTTGGACTTTTGACAAGTCATTGTATAACAATCATAAATGATTTAAAAACTATAAAACAAAGTGCACATAATGGAAAAAATAGAAAAAAGTGAGTTCAAATTAATTGGACTTAAACTCGACCACAAAACAACTAATGAAGATGGGCAATCAAGTATTGACTGCGGAAATTTATGGCAAAAATTTGAGATAGAAAATTTTGCAGAACGTATCCCTGACAAATTAACTAATGAGATTTATGCAGTCTACTATGACTATGAAGGTGATTTTACCAAACCATTTTCCTATTTTATTGGTTGCAAAGTAAAATCTGACACCAGTGTCCCTCAAGGATTGGATCACTTAGTAATACCTGCCGGTAGCTTTACGAAAGTTCTATCAAAAGGGATAATGCCTGATTGTGTAGCCAATTCATGGAAGGACATTTGGAATTCAGACATGGATAGGGCTTACAAATATGACTTTGAAATTTATAATGAACGAAGTAAAGATTGGAGTAATGCAGAAGTGGAAATTTTTGTTTCTAATAATTAATGCAATCAATTGGTTGATTGACAAAAAAACAACGAACCTCTAACAGCGTGCAGGATAAATTGCTGGTTTGTTGGTAATTTGAAAATTTTGCAAACCAAGTAAGTTATATCTTATCCGAGAGAACTCCGCTCCCATTTCCGCAACTTCTTATGCGTGTGCCGAGAGTAACGACCGGATGAAATCATTACGCAGCTCTTTATAAGATGGTGGAACCGACCCACCGGTATTGTCCTGCAGGAGAGAGCATCAACTAAGTGAGGCGATATCACGACTACCCCTTGAAAATAAAACTATAGGAATAAACCGCCATAAGGTGCTTTGGTGGCCGACAAGGTATTGAGCGTTATGGAAAAGGCTATGCCGAGAGCTGTTCAGGTATGAATGATGGAGAAGAACCCTTCGGCTCTGCTCAGGATAAATTCCAATAAACCTCTGATGAAGTGTCGACAAACATTATGAGTCCAGCGGTCACCCGTTTATTGGCTGGGCGGTCCCGCAAGTGCGGGATCATTTGGGAGGCATGACCATTATTCGGGCTTGTTTACGGTACTCGGGAACCTGGGCCAAGATGTTAAATGGAACTCCCAATAGCACAAATAAGAGGCCGAATAGCGATACTTGGCACTGGTGCGGACTAACCCTTAGGAGTGATGAGGCTCCTGAACTGCGAAGCAACCACGAAATTTAAAGGCAAATAGATATTACATAAGTAAATGGCAGGAAGCAAAGGGGTTAGCTCATTTAAAATACAAGGGGGTCAACTTGAAGGAGAATGGGCTTATATTTGCGGATTAAATTAGAAACAAACAATGATATTACTTAACATATTTGAAACCACCTTACCTTTAACAAACCCAGTATTAAAATTCCTTTTGATATTGGTGATAATATTGTTTGCCCCCATTATTCTGAACAAGATTAAAATCCCTCATCTTCTCGGATTGATAATAGCAGGTGCGGTTATTGGGCCCTATGGAATTAATTTGATGGAAAGGGATAGTAGTATCATCCTCTCAGGAACGGCGGGTCTTTTATATATTATGTTTCTTGCAGGTTTGGAAATAGATTTAGGAGACTTTAAGAAAAACAGACAGAAAAGTTTGGTTTTTGGCTTATACACTTTCCTTATTCCAATGGTTATGGGAATAGTTACTGGACTTTATGTTTTAAAATTTTCAGTGGCAACTTCTGTTTTATTGGCCAGCATGTTTGCTTCTCATACATTGATAGCTTATCCATTAATTAGTAAAATGGGAGTTGCAAAAAATAGAGCGGTAAACATCGCAGTAGGCGGTACAATGATCACAGACACCTTAGCGCTGTTGGTACTTGCCGTAATTGTAGGCATGACTACCGGGGAAGTGAACACTGAATTTTGGGTAAGGTTATCTGTTTCTATTATTATTTTTGGACTCATTGTAATGTTTCTTTTTCCAATTATTGGACGTTGGTTTTTCAAGCGGTTTGACGACAATGTTTCGCAATACATTTTTGTTCTGGTCATGGTTTTTCTTGGTGCTGTTCTTGCCGAAATGGCGGGTATCGAAGCTATTATTGGGGCTTTCTTATCAGGGCTAGCACTTAATCGATTAATTCCGCACACGTCACCTCTAATGAACCGAATTGAATTTGTTGGGAATGCCATTTTCATCCCTTTTTTCCTTATTGGAGTAGGCATGCTTATTGACTATCGTGCATTTTTTAAAGACTTTGAAACTGTAAAAGTAGCCTTGGTAATGATTGTCGTGGCAACCACGGCCAAATTCCTTGCGGCTTGGCTAACTCAAAAAACATACAACTTTACAGCTGATGAACGTCGATTGATATTTGGATTAAGTAATGCCCAGGCAGCCGCAACATTAGCCGCTGTTTTGGTGGGGTATAATATTATTTTAGGAGAAACAGCAACAGGAGAGCCCATTAGATTATTAAGTGAAAGCATCTTGAATGGAACCATTTTGATGATATTATTTACTTGTACCATTGCTTCGTTTGTGGCGCAAAAAGGGGCTAAAAATATAGCTTTATTAGAAACAAGCGATACTCCGACAGAGGATGAGGATAACCATGAAAGGATTCTAATCCCCATAAGTAATGTTGAGACCACCGATGAACTTATCAATCTGGGCGTTACCATCAAATCGAAGAAAAACAAAGATGGTTTGTATGCCTTAAGCATTGTTGATAACAACACCACGGATGGTTCGGCAGACAAACAGGCCAAGAAGATTTTAAATAAGGCCGCTGTAACGGCTTCTGCAACAGATAATTTTTTACACGAATTACTGCGTTATGACTTAAATATTGTGAACGGCATTACTAGTGTCGCAAGAGAACATAAAATCACAGATCTAATATTAGGATTGCATATCAACAAAGGTATTTCAGAATCCTTTTTAGGAAACTTAACCGAAGGCATTTTAACAAAATGCAACACCACCACATTAATATATAAGCCTGCACAACCTTTTGGAACCATCAAAAGACACCTTATCATCGTTCCTGAGCATGCGGAAAAGGAAATGGGTTTCCCGTTTTGGCTTATAAAGGTTTGGAATATAGCGCGCAACTCGGGCGCTAAACTTGTTTTTTATGCCTCAAAAGAAACTCTAAAGTTTATACGGGAAATTCAATCTAAGCACCCGATAGAATGTGATTTTGAGGATTTCAATGATTGGGACGACTTTTTGATACTTGCAAGACACCTTCAAAAAGACGATAACTTAATAATCATTTTAAGTCGAAAGGATAAGCCTTCATTTAACAACAATATGACCAAAATCCCTTCGTATTTAAACAAATACTTTAAAGACACTAGTTATATTTTAATTTTTCCAATGCAGGCAGGTGTAATGGACACCTCACAAATTGATTTGAAAAACCCGACATTCATAGAGCCTCTTGAGAAACTCGACGAAATTGGAAAAACAATTGCGAAAATATTCAGACGAAAATAAAGCCTGGATAACTAACGGCACCTACACATAATGAAGGGCTCGTAGAACAGGAAAGTGCTAAATTTTGTTGCAATTCTTCTTAGAAAGTTTACTTCTCAAAATCTATGCCTGCGTGCATTCAGTGGTCAAATGCGAATATTTGGTAATAATAGACTCATCCCAACGGATCACGAGGGCTTCGGGATATGAATTCCGCACTACCTTCATGGACCTCCCCGAGTACACACCAAAACGCCGCGTTTCAAAACTGCATGCCGCAACAAGGTCTCTATCTCCTGTGCCCCAAACCATAGCGGTCTGTTTTGGAGCCGGTCATGAATTACCCATTCGGCCACGTTCCAGTACCAAAGTTTTAAATCCGTTTTCACATAATTCTTTGGCCGCCCAGGCACCTGAAATTCCGGTACCAATGAGTATGGCATCATATTCTCTATTCAATTTTATACTATTTAATTTATAATAGTACTGACTAAACTGGTGCTGCTAGTTGCAGATGCAACGGGTGTTTTTGAGCTAAAAGGAGGAGTATTTGATATGTTGGTAGAGTTTTAATGGAATGTGTAGATTTTTTAACCACACTGTAGTTGCTGCTTAAGGTTTCAGAATCTGATTTTCTCGGGTTTCAATTTTAGGGTTCTCCAAAATATTAAATCTTATCAGAACATATGAAATAAAAAAAGGCTCCAACATTTCTGTTGAAGCCTTTCGTACTCAAGGTGGGAATCGAACCCACACGTCTCGCGACATTGGATTTTGAATCCAACGTGTCTACCAATTCCACCACTTGAGCA
>JBARDR010000350.1:0-5559 GCA_049795335.1 Gelidibacter sp.
TGTAGCACCGAATATGGCATCATGACTATTACCAACTGGTTTTGGACCTGACTTTTCAGCGACTAGAATACCATCAATATATAACCTGTAGGTGCCTAGATTATAAGTAACCGCCACATGATACCATCTGGAATTATCTATTTCTTGAGGTGCCTGTATATTGCCACTGGTATAATTAAAAGTGAGTTTTTTACCGGTCAAAGTTAAATCATAACCGTTGTTTAAATTATTGCTATTTCCACCTCGTTTTGAAATTAAGGTCTCTTTATTTGTTGAGCTCGATTGGCGTTTAATCCATAGCTCCATACTGAAATCAGATCCGAAATTGAATGCATTACCAAAATTGGCATAACTTTCTTTACCATTAAAGTCGATATCGTTTGTTGCAGGCTCACTAAAATATACCGTTATCTTCATATTGTATATTATTGCCGACAAGTTCTTTTCACTTGAAACAGCGTAAACAGCTCCAAATTTGAGATCATTGATATCTTCAGCTGTCCAAGTCGTACCCCATAACTCATTAGAACCTCCATAGGTTTTTGTTTTTGCCTCGTTGCCCCAGTGTTCATCAAATAGTTCTATATCAAAATTGAGGCTGGATCCTTGTTTTACTAAGCTGACAATCTCATCTTTTATAGTATGTGCACCATTACTACTAGCGGCTCTAAGAATATCAATTTGGATACCCTCTATTGTTGCTCCAGTTGGAATTGCGAACTCATAGTTGCTTCCTTTTAATATATGTGACTTTCTATCCTTTAAGTTAACAGATGCAGACCCAGTGTTGGAAGGAGTGATGCCTTCAGGGTTACTCCAATGCTGATAGTTCGTTCCTCTTGATGTAGATTCTCCTTTTCCAGCATCCCTAACCTGTGGACTTTGTCCAAAAGACGTCCCAGTAAAAATTGTTAAGAAAAGAAATGGTAATAAGAAGGCGTAATGTGTTTTCATAATCTGTAGGTACTATTAATGCGGAAATAAATTCCTCTTGCTTTTTTGTAAATTGGGTTTGAAATTAAAAGGAAACGTGGTGAGCCGTTACCGGAGGGAGGCGCAAAATTATGGAGACTTGTAGTGGTGATAAAATAGTTTCGACATCTAGCAACTATATTCGATAAGTAAAATAAGCGTGCAGATTTCGACGGCCAATAGCACTATTTTTAGGGGTTTATATTGAATTGTCGATGTCCTGTAGCCCTATTTAAAAACCGAAAAGTGCTTGCTCGTCAGTAGCTTTTCTAGTCCTCTCTGGAGGGAAAGGAGGTCTTCTGATTCTCTTGTGAGACCACTTCACTTTTTAAGGAAGGAGAAGTTTAGATTGGGGTTTAAGAGAATGTTGATTTAAACTATGGAAAGAGCTTAAAGACGGAAGGGTTATTAATTTAAAAGCAATTCACTTAAAAGTTCAACAGGATATTGAGTAAAGACCACCTCGTCTTCGATTCCTTTTCGGGAATCGCATCCACTCCTCCTTCAAAAGGAGTAGGAGTAAGGAAGGGGCAACATAAAATCTGTGTAAATCTGCCGTGTCAGCGTCATCCGCGTTCCATTATCGGTGTGCCAAAAAAAATCGCCTATCCTAATTAAAGGATAGACGATTTGCTTAATTAAGGGTTGTTTAAACTTTTCTACTTGAATTTAATAACCATTTTCTTATTATAACTGTTTGTGCTGGTTTCCACTTTTAGGATGTAGTTGCCTTCCGAAATGTTCTTAACCGGGATTTTAAACTCTTGTCCAAAATTCATATTGGTCATGTTCCATGATTTTACAGCTTGTCCAGCCATATTGATCAAGTACACTTGTCGTACCTCAATGCTTGCAGGAGTCTTCACGTAAATTTCATCTGTTTTTTGAAGATATTTCACCTGAATTTCCTTGAAGTCCTGATCAATGGTTGATAAAGTGGCATCTGGTTTGAATACGAGTGAGAATCGATCTTTGTAGTTTCCTTTCTCCAATTGCAATTGGAAATTCACATCATTGATTCTTGTATAAGTATCCAAAAACGCATCACGCAGATAGACATCAATGGAGGCATCGAAATTTTCTAGTTCTGTCAAAGCCAATTCCACGTTACCTGTGATGCCCAACATCATATCCAATGGATATTTCTTGTTGATGTCAAAGGCACCCACGCCTTGGATCACGAACTTTTCACCTTCAATGGCAAACAAAAGATCACTTGGGAATTCGTCACCATTTCGGGCGTCATAGCCATAGTCAATCCCATCTGTAGCGGCATCATCTGGCGTAAAGGCCAACAATAAGTTTCTCTTGGCACCTTCAGGGGTTTTGAATGCCAAACGTACACGTTGGATGTCATCTACATACAGAGCGTCATTGCTACTTTGAATCGTTTTTGATTCACCTTCAGGAGTTCTTAAAAATACAGATGTTCCGCTTGATTCTTTTACAAATACGCGCTGGCTGTTTTTAAAGGTAATATTGCCGCCGCTAGAACTGCCCGTAACATAGAATCCTTGTCCAACAGGAATAAACCGCTCAGGTGCTGTTGTTGCATTACCTATACCAGCAATCTCTGGTGGGCTTACCGGAGCTAGACCACCTGATTTTGTAAGGTATCCGTAGCCACCTTGATATTGAGCTAAGACATGTGTTGCAGCATTAGGGGATTGTTGCCAAAATTGTAGCGTCCCATTTAAAAGGGCACCTTGATTGTCGTCAATAAATTGGTCGGCATCAATGGCTGATGGGTATGGATTGCCGATGACCACGGCTTGCTTTGATCCTCCAATATTAACTA
This sequence comes from Gelidibacter sp., assembly GCA_049795335.1. Lineage (GTDB taxonomy): Bacteria > Bacteroidota > Bacteroidia > Flavobacteriales > Flavobacteriaceae > Gelidibacter. The sequence continues at coordinate 2,771 of JBARDR010000350.1, forward strand.
TAATCGTTCCGTTATTCGGTTGACCTTTAAAAGTGTAATTTTTATCTGTGGCAGTATTTATGCCACTACCTTTCATCGTAAATCCAACACCTACATCTATAGGCGAATCTGGTGTGATTCGCTTCCAAACATCATAGGCACCATCATCACCCTTATAGGTGTACAACCAACGGGTACTGATAGACACTGGTGATGATGTTGGAGGAAATGTATGAGATGGAATCCAATTAATCTGATCGATTCCATCATTTATAGCTCTTTTCAAATCGTATGTCCTAGCGCCTAGGGTGCCATCGGTACTTACGGGACTACCCCAATAGTTATAATTAAACATATTGCCCGTGCCTTCCTGGTCACGTTCCAGAATACCTGTTCCGGTGCCTACAATACTGCCTTCTGGCTGTAATAATTGAGATTCACCAACAAGATCTAGAACAGCACCCGCATCAATATTCAGGTATTTAGTGACGGTTAAAGCTTGACCATCATCAGGGTTTGTATGTTGGATAGACAATGTATTATTATCTACTAAAAGACCTAACAGCGTAATGTCGTCGCCGCCAGAAGCAACCACATTATGTGCTGTTCTTACAATGTTCCAATCTATCGGGGTGCCATTAATGCCATCGGTGTTTGGTATTTGTTGGACACTGCCGTTTAACCAAGTACTAGAAGCAGTCCAGTTACCATTATTTTGCGAAACATAAGGCAATGGTGCTGTTTCGAGTTGCATGGAGTTCATATTGGCAAGAACTCCAGCATGTCCAGATCCCGAATTGTCGGCAAGTGCACCTGCTGTAATATCAGAGGTGCCTTGGTTCATTCGATAATACCCTTTTAAGTCTGACCATGATAGACCATCAATATCAAGCTTAAGGATTGAACCACGAACGGCACTGCCATTTGCTTCAATTTCCTGGTTCATCATTTCGCGGATTTGCGCTTCCGATAATCCTTTGTCCCAGATGCGGACTTCATCCATAGATCCATTATAATAATCTTGTGGTACATTAGCAACTCTTCCCTTAGCGCCTAACAAGGCGTTGAAAGCGTTTGGTGTTGGACGCTCGCCTGCTGCCTCACTAACTTCAATACCATCAATATATAATCTGTATGTACCTGAGGTATGGGTAACAGCTACATGGTACCAACGTGAATCTCCCAAGGTTTGAGTAGTTTGTAGTGTGCCCGTTGCATCCCAATTGAAAGTTAGTCTGCCATTGTTCAAACCTAAATCATAACCCGTAGTTAAATCAGCTGCATCTCTTTTGGAGATCATGGTTTGTGTCGTTGCCGACGTATTATTGCGTTTAATCCATAGTTCAATACTAAAATCAGTAGTGAAATCGAATTGATCGTTAAAATTGGTATAGTTATTCGTGCCATTAAAATCAATCTCCGCTGCACAAGGTGGAAATACGAGGGCAAAGGTTGCACTACTTGGATCACAAGGGGATAGATTAGTTATCGTCCAAGTAATATCATATGTAACGCCACTCTCGCCTGTAAAAGTTGCAGTAACATCATTGTTATCCGAGAAACTATACAAGGCCCCTGTAGTTCTTGGTACTGCAGACCATGTTCCAATGCCATTTGCAGTCAATGGAATAGTCGTATCACTACAATTTGCAGGTGTTCCACCACTTGCTACAGCTGGAGTAAAAGGATTAACTGTAACAGTAAGAATATTGCTTATAGAACTACAATTTACACTATTTAATCTCGAAGTTACAACAACTTGATAATAGGTGGTTGTTGCAAGTACCGGTGGGTTATAGGTGGCACTAGTTGCCAAATTGATATTTGTCCATGGTCCAGAAGTATTTGTAGATTGTTGCCATTGATAAGTCAGGGCACCAGAACCAGTTGCCGTCGTTGTCACAGTAAATGCAACGGGATCATCCGTGCTACACACGGTTTCATCTCCAGAAATTACTGGAGCGGTCGTAGCATTCACAAATACCGTTATAAAGCCGGAGATACCCTCACATCCCATTATGGAGGAAGTGACTATCCTGCGGTAATCAGTGGTGTTCGTAATACCAGCAGTAAAAGTGTAGTCTACAGAAGTAGCGCCCATAATATCAGTCCATGATCCGGGAGCTACTCTTGATTGCCATTGGTAAGTAAGCGTGCCAGAGCCGGTAGCAGGAGTGTTAAAAACTAAGTCTGTAGGAATGTCATCCACTGAGCATAATACTCTGTTGCCAATTATAATGCCTGCTGTTAAATCCGAAGGCGTCACAGTTAACACATTGCTATCTGCTGGACACGCCTGACCATTTAAAGTAGAAGTAGTCACTCTCTTATAATAGGTAGTGGTTGTTACGCCTACAGGTGGATCATAAGTTATTAAAGTTTGTCCGGGAATAGGGGTCCATGGTCCTGAACTGCTAGCAGTGCTAAGTTGCCATTGATAGGTTAAAGTACCAGAGCCACTTGATGCTGTGGTTTGGGTAAATGCATCAGGATTGGTAGTACAAATGGTTTGGTCACCTGCGATTGCGCCTCCTGTAACATTGTTGACATAAACGGTAACACAATTACTGGCTTCAGAACATGCTCCCGTAGTATATTGAGCTAATCGTCTGTAGTGCGTGGTTACTAATAATCCAGCTGGTGGGTTATAATTTGCGCCAGTGGCACCAGTTATAGGAATCCAAGAAGCCTCAGGTGCATCACAATCTAATGTGTTCATCTGCCATTGGTACGATCTTGTACCTATACCGCCAGACGCGGCAATACTGCTAGTTAATGTTGCTGGATCACCTGGACTACAAACTGTCTGA
>JBARDR010000351.1:0-1719 GCA_049795335.1 Gelidibacter sp.
GCATAGATCCTTACGTATATTCTCTTCTTTATTTGCCTTATTTCAAGTTTGGCGGCTTCACTTTTAACAAAGCTCTTATTTAATGTTGATACGGTTCATTTTAATTAAAAATCTATTTTCTTTCAAAAATATAATACACATTCAAAAGTCGATCACTAAACTGTTTGGAACCCTCGGAAACTCGATTTAAATTGTAAGTCGTAATCTTCTCTATTTTATACACCTCTTGGAGTTCATCTAAGGTGTTGCCCGTTAATATTTCTTTAGTAAGAAGTCCAAATTTATTATCCTTTGGCAACTTCTCCAAACCAACATCTAAAGAAACAAATGGAATCTTTTCACCATATTCCCATAGCATTTCTGGAGAAATATAATCGACGCCATAAATGTTCAATCTCTCCTTTTCTACTTCATTTTTAAGATTTGATATCGAAAGATAAGCATCACTTGTAAAGCCTTCAGAAAGCGGTATCACAGCTAAAAGTATAGTCGCAAAAAACAGAACGTTCAGTCCAAAGACCAAACTCATATTTTTTCTTTTTAAATAAAATAGCATCAATACGCCAATTATAAATAACACTAAGGATGCTAAAACATATAAAAACCAATGACTGGAAATATGGCCTTTTAAAAACACATAAGCTATCACAGGAAAAGTAATACCAATGCAAGCAATCAATCCGAAATTAAAATATACAGGAAGTATTTCTCGTTTATCAGTCATGGTTTTAAAGCTTCTGATTAAATACTCGATATAAAAACCAATGTTGATCGCTAATGGAATTAAAACGGGCATTAAATATCTCGCTTTCTTTTCAGGGATCAGCGATAATAAAACCACCGCCAAAAGTGTCCAAAGCAAACTAAATTGATAAGCTTTTATATACTTGACCCTCGATTTTAAATAGGGATATAACAAACTGATAAAGGCAGGGATAGTCCACAACCCACTTTGGGTAAAGAAGCTCCAATAATAGTAAAATGGTCGGACGTTATAACTTGACCAATTAGAGGTTTCATTTTGTGTAATGGCGTTAAAAGTAACCGGATCTTGAAATCTGACATATAAATACCACCAACCGCCAACAATGAGTGCCAATAAAATAACGCCTAAGTAAGAAGAAAGTTTAGCTTTTAAATGTTTGAATTTATATGTAAAGCCATATGCCAATAAAAATGGCAACATTAAAGCATACAAAGAAACTGGGCCTTTGGACAAAAAAGAGAAGCCAATAAAACAACCAGCCCATAAAGCGTGTTTCCAATTGGATTTATCTTTCTCAAACAATAAAAACAGCTGAAATATGGCAAAGCACATAAAACCATGGGCAAAAATATCCCATGGTCCTTCAATTGTGATTCCAATGATATAGAAAGAAGTTGTGGCGATAAAAGCGTTTTGTAAGCTTTGAGTAGTGTCTTTAACCAACAACATGGATATTTTAAAAATAGATCCTGCAAGAAGCATGACCAATAAAACTGCTGGAAGACGTAGCCCAAAAACACTTTTCAATCCGAAAATCATTCCAGAAACAGCCGTTATCCAAGTTGGCAAAGGAGGTTTTTCATAACGTGCTTCTCCGTTCATGGTAGTTAATAACCAGTGGCCATCCTGAACCATTTCTCGAGCCGTAATAAAATTTCTGGCTTCCATAATAGAAACATGTATCACATCTAAATTGGGCAATAACATGATGGCGATAAACAAACAAATACTTA
>JBARDR010000352.1:0-6984 GCA_049795335.1 Gelidibacter sp.
AGTTATTAACAACTGTTTTTTTATAGTCCTAAATAAGTAAGTTGATATTAAAAGGATAATCAGAGATGAGACTATTCTGCTTATTAGCACCCTCATCAACACCCTATAAAACCAAAAAACCTGCAACTTTCTTATTATAAGATTGTTACAGGTTATGGTGGTGGTGCCTCCAGGAATCGAACCAGGGACACAAGGATTTTCAGTCCTTTGCTCTACCAACTGAGCTAAGGCACCAGTCGCTTTAAACGAGGATGCAAATATAGAAGCATTTTTAATATTCGCAAAAATAAAAGATATAAAAATTGCTTTTGTAAATTTGCAGCTTTAAGTTTCGATATGAATTTAATTATAGATGTAGGGAATACGCTGGTGAAGATTGCTGTTTTTCAGGAAGATAAACTCTTGGAAAAAATGGTAATCGAGGTTTCAGCGCTTGAAAATACCCTTAAAAAAATTTTCAAAAATTATCCAAAAATTGATAAATGCATGGTTGCTTCGGTAGGAAGATTGCCAAAACAGGTCATTATTGACCTCCAAAAAATGTATAAAACGCTAATTTTGGACGCAAGTTTGAAATTTCCTTTCCATAATCGCTATGCCACACCAGATACTTTGGGCGTGGATCGGATGGCACTTGTAGCCGGAGCGGTTAAACAATATCCAAGCCACAATGTATTGATCATTGATGCTGGCAGTTGCATTACTTACGATTTTATAAACGATCAAAACGAGTATTTGGGAGGTGCTATTTCTCCCGGAATAAGATTGCGTTATAAGAGTTTACATAATTTCACTGCAAATCTTCCGTTATTGGAGACCGCGATGCCAAAAAACATCATTGGAGACCGAACTTCAGAGGCAATTCACTCGGGAGTTATGTATGGAGTAATCAAAGAAATTGATGGCGTCATTAACGAATATAAAGACAAATATTCAGATTTAACAGTTATTTTAACAGGAGGCGATGCCAATTTCTTGTCAAAGCAATTAAAAAATAGCATATTTGCCAACTCGAATTTTCTTTTAGAAGGATTAAACTTTATTTTAGAATATAATACACACTCATGATAAAAAAACTTGTAATAGTTTTCATCACCGTTTTTGCAATTCAAGCGCAAGCACAAGACGGCACAGCATCTCCTTATTCATTTTACGGCATTGGAAATTTAAAATTCAAAGGAACAGCGGAAAACAGAAGCATGGGTGGCTTGAGTGTCTTTACCGATAGTATTCATGTCAACTTCAGCAATCCTGCCGGCTATGCTGGAAATAATCTAAAGATTTGGGATAATGAAAGTAGGCCTGTTGTATTTACGGTTGGCGGAAGTTCAAGTAATTTAACCCTTAAATCAGAGGGGGGAAGTCAAAACGCTAACTCAACAACCTTTGATTATTTGGCACTTTCTGTTCCCATGGGGAAATTCGGACTAGGGTTCGGGCTCGTTCCCTATACTTCAGTTGGCTATCGGTTAGAGAATTTAAATGCTGCTGGTGAGGTTGATCAACGCTATAAAGGCAATGGGGGACTTAATAAAGCTTTTGTGGGATTAGGTTATGAAATTATCACCAATTTGAGCATAGGTGTGGATGCGAGTTATAACTTTGGAAACATCAAAAATAGCGCGTTACAATTCAGGTATCAAGATGGACAGCCATTGCAATACCATACGCTTGAGAATAATCGATCTGATTTAAGCGGTATCAATCTTAATTTCGGGTTGAGCTATAGGACGATGATTACTAGTAAGCTAGAGCTCACCACAGGCTTGACTTATATGCCGAAAAGTACAATCAATTCCGAAAACAAACGTGCCTTCTCTTCGGTAGTTGCCGATCCTTCAATAGATCAGGAAGCTGTGATAAGTACAATTGAAGCGGATTTGGAAAGCGACAATTTAGAAACTACGGATTTGACTTTGCCTACAATGTTCTCATTTGGTGCAGGTATTGGTAAGCCCCAAAAATGGTTTGCTGGCGCTGAATATTCTTTACAAAAAACGAGCGAATTTGGCAATCCGATTTTTACCATTGGAAATGCTAAATATGTAGATGCTTCTGCAGTTGCAATTGGTGGATATTTTATCCCAGATTATAATTCATACTCAAGTTACTTAAAGAGAATTGTTTACCGCGCAGGTGTGCGTTTTGAACACACAGGACTGGAGATAAATAATGAGGCCATAAATGAGTTTGGCATATCTTTTGGAGTAGGGTTACCAGTAGGGACAGACTTCTTCTCAAATGCCAACATAGGGTTTGAGTTCGGTAAGAAAGGGACAACTAAAGCAAATTTAATTCAGGAGAATTTTATGAATTTGCAAATTAGTTTATCTTTAAACGACAGATGGTTCTTAAAAAGAAAATATAACTAACAGGATAAATTTAACAACATGAAAACACGAATTACTTTAATATTACTTGCCTTATTCTTGAGTTTCAACGTGGGTTTTGCCCAACAGGATGAAGAATGCATGATCAACATAACGTTAATGAGCGATTATGCTAAAAGCAGAAAGTTTGATGAGGCTTATGAGCCTTTCATGAAGGTTCGTAATAATTGTCCTAAATACAGTTATGCAACTTATGCCTATGGTGATAGAATACTAAAGGATAAAATTGAAAGAGCAACCGGAGCCGAAAAAGTGGCCTTCATCAATGATTTGATGAAGCTTTGGGATGAAGGTCTTGCAAATTTCCCTGACAAATATACAGCAGGTGGCATACTTCAAGATAAAGCAATGTTGAAATATGATTACAGAGAGGCTTTAGGCTATAACAACAAGCAAGTATATGATGCTTTTGATGAGCTATACAAAAAATCTCCAGAAAGTTTTACAAATCCAAAAGGCTTGTATGTTTATTTCTCTACCATCGTTGATATGTTTGAAGCTAAGGAAGTAGAAGTGCAAGATGTCTTTAATAAATATGATGATGTTATCGATAAAATTGGACAGGAAGTTGATAACTACACTCAAATGTTGAATCCACTGGTTGAAAAAGCAGAAGCTGGCGAAACCTTGGATGCTAAAACTGCTCAATACAAAAAACAGTACGAGAGCTATTTGGATAACTACGAAAAGATCTCAGGAAGTATCGATAGCAAATTGGGTATACTGGCCAATTGTGAAGTGTTGATTCCATTATACAAAAGAGATTTTGATAAGTTTAAGGATGATTCTGTATGGTTGAAACGTGCAGTAAACAGAATGTTTAGTAAAGAATGTACTGACGATCCTTTGTATGTTGATTTGGTAAAAGCTTATGATGCCTCTGCACCATCTGCAGATACAAAATACTTTGTTTACAATTTGTTAATGAAGCAAGGAAAAGAAAGAGAAGCTAAACCATATTTGGATCAATCTTATGACCTTGAAAAAAACCCAATGAAAAAAGCAGCTTTAGCGATGCGATTTGGTACAAGTTTAAGAAAACAAGGAAATTTGGGTGCGGCGAGAAATTATTTCCAGAAGTCTTTAGAATTGAATCCATCTAATGGTAGAGCGCACATTCAAATTGCTCAAATGTATGCGGCGAGTGCAAACAGCTGTGGTGATGATCACTTTAGCAAAAGAGCCGTATTCTGGTTAGCTGCTGCAGAAGCAAGAAAAGCAGGAAGAGTGGATGGAAATCTAAAAACTTATGCGGACGGATTAGCAGCGAGTTATGAAGGTTCAGCACCTACCAGAGCAGAGATATTCTCTAAAGGTAATGGTGGCGAAGTCATCAAAATTGGATGTTGGATTGGTTTAAGTGTGACCGTTCCGAAAATATAAATGAAACGAAAAATATCATATAGTTTTTTAAACGTAGTCACAGCCTTTGCTGTGACTATGTTTTTTTCATGTAAAAACAACTTTAAGGAGGTACAGCAAATAGGTGTTCTGCAAAATGAACCTATAGGTATTGCTAAGGATATGAATCTGAAATACACAGATTCTGGACGTCTGAAAGCAAATCTGATCAGTCCTAAAATGTTAGATTTTTCAAATAGAGACTTTTCATATAACGAATTTCCAGATGGGGTTACGCTGTATCTTTTCGATGAAACCGATAATAAAAGCACCATCGTTGCTGATTATGGGATTGTTTATAACAATACCGATTTAATTGATTTAAGAGGCAATGTTAGGATTACAACGGAAACCAAAGACAGTATTTTTGCTGAGCAGTTGTTTTATGATCAAAAGCGCGACTGGGTATTCTCCAACAAGCCCATAAAATATGTGTCTCCTACCAAAATAGTTACGGGAAATGCCTTCGACTCTAACCGTGATTTTACAAGCTATGGTATTAGCGAAGTTACGAGTACGGTTTATTTAGATGATGACTCGTCTTTGTAGGCTTCTTTTTTGTCTATAACTAGCGCCATCTATCGTAAATCAATTTCTTAAATTTTCCGTTCAGATAAATAATTGGTTATCTTTGCAAGCTAAATTAAAATTACCCATGCAAACGGTTCAAAAAGTTATTCAATACGCTTATTTATTCATCGCTGTCTTTTTTATTTACGAGTCTGTAAGATGGTGGAATGAAGATAATGGTAAAGCAATTATGCTTCTGGTATTTGCGCTCTTAGCAGTAGGAATGTATTTTTTCAAAAAGTTTTTCAGAAATAAAATGAACAACAAGCAATAATACATGGACAGTAATGCACTTATCATTATTCTGTCCCTTATTTTATCTGCTTTTTTCTCAGGTATGGAAATTGCCTTTGTATCTGCCAATAAGATCCATATAGAAATAGCGAAAAAGCAAAATGATTTTCTAGCAAAAACCCTTACAAAGCTTACCGCTAAACCTTCTAAGTTTATTGCGACTATGCTTATTGGAAACAATATCGCATTAGTGGTTTATGGATTTTTAATGGGACAAAAACTGGTAGATTGGTTTGCCTCATTGGTGCCAACCAACTACAATTTTCTAAACTATATGCTGACCGATTTGAGTCTGCTGACCCAAACCGTTTTGTCAACGCTACTCATCCTGATTACTGCGGAGTTTTTACCAAAAGTTTTTTTTCAGATTTATGCCAATTCACTTCTTAAGATATTGGCAGTGCCTGCTTATTTTTTCTACGGATTGTTTTCTTGGGTTTCTGATTTTGTCATTTGGATTTCAAATATGATTTTGAAACGCTTTTTCAAAACCGGCGGAGAAGATGTGCAATTGTTAATGACGAAAGTGGAGTTGGGAAATTATATCAGTGAGCAAATGGAATCGGTTGAAGAACATGATGAAGTGGATAGCGAAATCCAGATATTCCAGAATGCCCTTGATTTTTCCGACGTAAAAGCCCGAGAAGTTATGTTGCCGCGAACTGAAATTATTGCGGTGGACATCAGTGATTCCATTAAAAATTTGAACGCCTTGTTCACTTCTTCCGGATTGTCCAAGATTTTGGTGTATAAAGATACGGTAGATGACATTGTAGGTTATGTACATTCGTTTGAATTGTTCAAGAAACCGAAGGATATTAAATCAGTGGTGATGGGCGTGGAGTTTGTTCCTGAAACCATGTTGATCAAGGATGTACTCAATGTGCTTACCAAAAAACGAAAAAGTATTTCAGTGGTTATTGATGAATATGGCGGGACTTCAGGTATTATAACTATTGAAGATATTATTGAAGAGCTGTTTGGAGAAATTGAAGATGAGCACGATACCATTGAATTGATCGAAGAGAAAATAGATGACTACAACTATAAGTTTTCCGCGCGATTGGAAGTTGATTATATTAATGAAGCCTATAAATTAGACCTTCCAGATTGTGAGAATTACGAAACTTTAGGTGGATTGATCGTTGATGAAACGGAAGAAATTCCACATGTCAATGATCAGGTTCAAATTGGGCATTATCTTTTTACCATTTTGGATGTCTCCACTACTAAGATTAATTTGGTGTCACTCAAGGTGCTTGATGAGGATTAGTTTTTTTTAGTCTGCAGTCTTAAGTATTCATTCGTCTGCAATTAGATTGGACCGTCTTATGTAAAAATCAAAATTTGCCCATCAGCAATTCTTAATCTTCCATCTTTTTCCCATAAAAACCTTGCAAACAGCAAACAATTCAATATTAAATTAATAAAATAGAATTCTACTTTTATTATTTGATAGAAATTGGTATTTTCGCGCACTTATATTTTCTAACATATACAATAAAAATGGCAGTTTTAAATAAAATTAGGCAACGTTCTATTTTCCTTATCGTAATTATCGCATTGGCGTTATTTTCTTTTGTTCTTTCTGACTTGTTCCAAAACGGTAGTGCTTTTGGTAGTTCACAAGACACTATAGCGACTATTAATGGCAACGAAATTAAGCGTGAAGAGTTTATGAACCGCGTTGAAAACATGCAACGTCAAATGGGGCCTGGTGCCAGTACCACACAAACTATGAACAGAGTTTGGGATCAAGAGGTCAGACGTGTTGTAATGGAAGAACAAATTGAAGGTTTGGGTCTTACGGTTGAAAAAGATCAAATGAGAAACCTTTTGAGAAATAACTTTTCAGATTTTCCTGAATTTACCAATGAAGTTGGCATGTTCGATGAAAATAGATTGAATGAGTTTATAGCGAATTTAAAAGCGATCGCTCCGGAAAGAGCGCCACTAGGTAACTTCCAAATCAATTATTTCGAGTGGGTTAATAATGAAGCTTCAATAGCGATTGGTGCGCAAGAGCAAACTTATTTTAACATGATCAAAGCTGGTGTTGGTGCAACACTTGCTGAAGCTAAAATAGAATACGAAGCTGAAAGTGCCAATGTTGATGTGAAATTTGTAAACATACCTTACACTTCAATTTCGGACAGCTTGATTAAAGTTTCAAAATCTGAGATTTCAGATTATATCAGCAAACACAAAAAGAGATTTGAAGTTGAGGCTTCAAGAGATATCAATTTTGTACAATTTACCGAGTCTGCATCATTGGACGATGAAAACGCTGTAAAAGCGAACGTAGTAGCGATGTTGGACACTAGAGTAG
>JBARDR010000353.1:0-7898 GCA_049795335.1 Gelidibacter sp.
GATTATAGGAATATCGATAAGACCGGAAAAACATTTTTGATTCCTAAATTGACAAAAGTGCCCGAAATTGTTAAAAGTGCGCGATTAAAACAAAAGAAAGTCGAATTTATTCTGATGCAATAGTCTATGAAAACAGTAGGTTTAACAGGTGGGATAGGCAGCGGTAAAACGACCGTCGCCAAAATGTTTCAGGAGTTGGGCGTGCCTTTATATATTGCTGATGATCAGGCTAAACACTTGATGAACACTTCTAAAATCATCAAAAAGAAACTCATTGCCTTATTTGGCGAGCAAGCCTACACCAATGGTCGGCTTAATCGACCTTTTTTAGCTTCCAAAATCTTCGAGAATGCTGCGCTTTTAAAGCAGATGAATGCCATTGTACATCCTGAAGTTGGTGCTGATTTTTTACGCTGGAAAAAAAAGCAAAATTCACCTTATGTCTTAAAGGAAGCGGCGATCATTTTTGAAAACGATATGGCTTCCCAATATGATTTTATCATTACTGTGGTGGCTGATTTAGAGCAGCGGATTGCACGTGTTGTTAAGAGAGATGATACTACTAAAGATAAGGTTTTGGCGATTGTCAGTAATCAACTGACAGACAAGGAAAAAGCAGAACAATCAGATTTTGTGATTACTAATCATGATTTGGATGAAACAAAAGCTCAAGTACTGAAAATTCATCAACAACTTTCAGAATTAATTGCCATAATTTAAACCTTTAAAATGTGTTAATGTAAGGTTAAAGCAAGTTCCTGCTAAATGTTAAAATGTTAAATTTGAATGATGGGCAGAAAGCTATTCATTTTGTTAGTTGTTCTGATGAGTTTGTCGCTCATTGGGATAATTTTCGTTCAAATATATTTCATTGATAACAGCTTAAGGAATGAGGAGAAACAGTTTACTTTAAACGTCAGGCGTTCTTTAAGTAAGGTTTCCAGTCTTGTTGAGGACAAGGAGTTTAAGTTGTATACCAATAAATATCAAGAATTACTCAGTAGTGGAAAAAATCCGGATACGACCAATATCAGAGGGATATTGTTGTATAGTTATGATGATATTTCCAATGAAACTACAGTCTATCAAAACGGTATTCTTGAAGAGAGCTTTAAAGTGCCGTCATTGTTCTTTGACATTGGAGGTTTAGATAGTCTGAATATCAGTCGTATTAGCAATCAAAAGGAAATTCGGGTTTTTAAGAAAAGCACTTTTGATAATGAAGTGCATATCACACCTGAAAAAACGGTCATGCAATATAATACGATGGATGAATTTGGAAGAAGGCTTTTCGAAAGTACCTATCGTGATTTATTTAGGAACTATCCTATTTATAAAAGAGTGTCAGCTGCGGAGATTTCATCGTATTTGTCCAAACAGTTTAAGGAAAATGGGATTGATATCGACTTCGAATTCGCTATTTATGATAAGGATTTGGCTACGAAGGTGCAGTCTAATAATTTTGAATTAGATCCGGTAACGACTATGGGCGTCCCTATGTTTTTGGATAATAACAATGAAAGTAATTTTATATTATATGTTGATTTTCCGGAACGTAAGAAGTTTTTATGGTCTTCCATTTTAACTATGACCGTTTTGTCTATCGTTTTTACCCTGATTATTATTTTAGCATATACCAATGCTATTTATCAAATTATAAAACAACGACAGATATCACAGATCAAAACGGATTTCATCAATAATATGACGCATGAGTTCAAAACACCAATTGCCACCATCAGTCTGGCTTTGGATGCGATGAAAAATCCTAAAATGATTGATGACAAGGAAAAGACAGCACGTTATTTGAAAATGATCAAGGATGAAAACAAGCGCATGCACGCCCAGGTTGAAAATGTCTTGCGAATATCTAAACTAGAAAGAAATGAGCTTAATATTAGCAAGGATCGGTTAAAATTGCACGATTTAATTGAAGATGCCGTATCACATGTTGAATTGATTGTTGAAGACCGAAAAGGTTATGTCAAATGTCATTTAAATGCTGAGAAATCATCGGTTTTGGCTAATGGGACTCACTTTACCAATGTTTTAGTAAACATTCTTGACAATGCCATAAAGTATTCAGATGATGCACCAAGAATTGATGTCACTACAGAAAATGTAGGAAATAATATTATTTTAAAAATTGCCGATCATGGCAACGGGATGACAAAACAGGTTCAAAAGAGAGTTTTTGAAAAGTTTTATAGAGAGCATACCGGGAATGTACACAACGTGAAAGGTCATGGCTTAGGGTTAGCCTATGTAAAGCAAATGGTTGAAGACCACCAAGGCCACATATCCGGTGAAAGTGAAAAAGGAAAAGGTAGCACTTTTATAATTAAACTACCATTAATATCATAGATTATGGAAGAACAGAACAAAAAGATTTTATTAGTAGAAGATGATCCAAATTTTGGAACCGTCCTAAAGGATTACCTGAGCATGAACGATTATGACGTGGTCCATGCCAAAAATGGAATGGAAGGTTTTGAGAAATTTAAAAAGGATGATTATGACCTCTGTATTCTGGATGTCATGATGCCTTATAAAGATGGCTTTACCTTAGCTAAAGAAATTAGAGAAAAAAATAGTGATGTGCCTATCATCTTCTTAACGGCGAAAGCCATGAAGGAAGATGTACTTAAAGGCTACAAAGTTGGTGCTGATGACTATTTAAATAAACCGTTTGACAGTGAAGTGCTCTTAATGAAAATCAAGGCCATTATCCAACGTAAAGCTACTGATACCGTTGCCGACAGTAAACAATTTGAATTTAAGATCGGTAATTTTGACCTGAACTCGAAATTGCGATTCTTAAAGTTTAAAGATGAGGAAACAGTTAAGCTTTCTCCTAAAGAGAATGAGCTGTTGCGTTTATTGGCATTGCATGAAAATGATTTGATGCCACGTGAACTGGCATTGACAAAAATATGGAGAGATGATAACTATTTCACATCCCGAAGTATGGACGTCTATATTGCCAAATTAAGAAAATATTTAAAACCAGATCCGGAAGTTGAGATTTTAAACATCCACGGCGAAGGATTTAGATTGGTTGTCAATCAGAAAGATTAAGACCAATCAAAGCAAATAAAAAAGCCTATCGTAATGATAGGCTTTTTTTTTTCTAAAAATTGAAGCGATTATATAACTTTAACGTTTACAGCGTTCAAACCTTTTTTTCCTTCTTTAAGCTCAAATTCTACTTCATCACCTTCACGAACTTCGTCGATTAATCCAGAGATGTGTACAAAATGTTCTTTGTTGTTTCCTTCTTCAGTAATGAAACCAAAACCTTTTGCGTCATTGAAGAATTTTACGATACCTTTATTCATAATAAATATTGTTAATTAAGCGACAAAGGTAGAATTATTTAATTGAAAATTAGGTTTTTTTTATTTTTTTTTAAAAATTCGATAAATGTTCAAAATTGACTGTGAGTTGGTTAAACTAATTCCAGATGAATGCGGTCGATAATTTCGGCGATAGGAGTTTCATTATCAAACCACAGAACCCCCTCTTTTTTTCTGAACCAGGTCAATTGTCTTTTAGCATAGCGTCTTGAGTTTTTCTTGATTTCAGAAACCGCAAAATCCAAAGTCCATTCCCCGTTTAAAAATTTGAACAATTCACTGTAACCAACAGTTTTAAGTGCGTTTAAATGCTGTAAGTCTTGAAGTTTTTTGGCCTCATCCAATAAACCATCGGCCATCATATAGTCAACTCTTTTATTGATTCGTTCATAAATCGTGGCTCTTTCGGCGGTTAAACCTATAGTAATGGTCTTGAATGGTCGTTCGGGTTTATCTTTATTTAAGAAAGTAGAATAGGGTTTTCCACTACCAATACAAATTTCCAAGGCTCTCGTGACCCGATGCGGATTATCGATGGCGATGGTATCAAAGGCAATAGGATCAAGAATTTTGAGTTGGTTTTGTAAATGCTCCAAACCTTTAGTGGTAAGTTCATTATTGAGTGTCTCTCTGATAGATGGATCGACTTGAGGAAATTCATCCAATCCCTTAGTGACCGTATCCACATATAATCCAGAACCACCAACCATAACAATAGTATCATGGTCGATGAAAAGTTTATCAATCATACTAAGTGCATCTTTTTCGAAGTCGCCCACATTATACTCCTCCATAACCGATTTATGATGGATAAAATGATGTGCTGCGGCATTGAGTTCATCCTTCGTTGGAGCGGCAGTGCCAACGCTCATTTCTTTATAAAATTGTCGAGAATCTGCCGAAATGATTTCCGTATTAAAATGTTTGGCAAATGCAATACTTAAGGCTGTTTTACCTATGGCGGTTGGGCCAACAATACTTATAAGATATTTTTGCTTCAAAATAATTGAAATTTTATTTGGAATAAATTAGGTCGGACTATTTAATAAATGTCCACAATTATAGCAATATTTAGCGCCATCTTTATGTCCTTCGGCAGAGCAGTTGGGACATGACTCTGTGTTTAAATCAATTTCAGGCGTTGGAACTTCTGGGATGCGGTTGTTATTTTGATACACATATTGGGCGGAAACAATTCCGGTAGGAACGGCAATAATGCCATATCCTAAGATCATAATTGCAGTGGCCAAAAACTGTCCTAAAGGAGTAATTGGAGCAATATCACCAAAGCCTACGGTGGTCAGTGTGACAACACACCAATAGATACTGACAGGAATGCTCGTAAAACCACTTTCATCGCCTTCAATGAAATACATTAAGGTTCCAAAAATGACGCTTAGAATTACCACGGCAAAGAGAAATACAAAAATTTTTGTGCGACTCGCTTTCAGCGCTGTGACTAACATATTTGATGCCCCCACGTAACGCGTCAACTTCAAAATTCTGAAAACTCTTAAAAGTCGTAAAGCACGTAGCGCGATAAGTACTTGGGTCCCTGCAAAAACAAGAGAAACATATTTTGGGATGGTAGACAGTAAATCGATGATGCCATAAAAGCTAAATATATATTTTAACGGCTTCTTTACAGATATAATTCTCACTATATATTCAATAGTAAAAATAATGGTAATGACCCATTCGGCAATATTTAAAAAATTGTGATACCGCGCGTCAAATCCTTTGATACTTTCCAGCATAACAAAAATAATACTGGCAATAATGGCAATGAGAAGGATAACATCAAAGGTCTTGCCGGCAGGCGTATCTGCTTCATAAATGATTTCATGAAGTCGCGTTTTCCAATGTATGTTTGATCTCTTTGGTTTTTTATTCAGCATAACCTCAAAAATAGTGAAAGATTTGTTGTTTTTTATTATCCTGGAGTTTTCAAGAGAAAACATATAACTCCAGTTAAAATTTAACTTTTGCTCTAATAATTGAATTAAGAAATAGAACAAAGAGTGTTATAAAAGGCTTCAGAGTAGATTAATGCACGCGTTAATAGGCCTATTATTCAGTAAGCTTAACAATTTTAACCTGTTTGTTTTTTCGGAGATAACTATGAATGATATGCTGTGTTTCTCTAGTGTTATCCATAGGCGTAATAAGAGATTCCAGAATTTTTTTATTGGTAATTTGAAAGTTGAGATCATAGTATCCAAAACCTTTAAAAACGCCATATTCTATAAGGGTAACGCTGTGTTCATTAAGTGCTCTTCCTTTATCGATGATAATAAAACTTTGATTTTCATAACTACTATTAGTTATCAATTCTTCAATTTTGAGATTGTAAATATTAGGACTTTCTTCTTGTATACAAGCGCCTGCACATTCATTGATTGAATATTTAAAACAACTTGCTTTTGCCGTATCCAAGCCAACTAATTTTGGACAAAGTTTGAAATCTTCTACAGCCTTGAACAGAAACTGCTTGCCACTTTGCTTATTTGAAAACGTCGTGATGGCTTTTTTTCGACCGTCGGCAGCATCAAGCTTTAAGTTGATATAGCCATTTTCATCTATAAAACTATAAAGAGCATAAGTAAACAGATTTCGTCGTGAAGTTCTGTTTAAAGCCGGTTTATTTTGTTTTATTTCAGCGTTCTCCTTCAGCAAGGCCACCAATTCATTACCCGTCGCTTCATAGGTTACGGCAGCAACTTGATTCTGGAGTTTTTTTGATTTCGGATTTGTAAAATGCTGATTGACTCGGTTTCGGATGTTCCTACTTTTGCCTATATAAATTATTTTGCCATAGGTGTCATGTAAATAATATACGCCTGTGATGGCAGGTAAATCGTCAATAATAGATTTGAGGTTGGTCGCCATTTGATATTTTGGCTCGGCTTTGACCGCATCTTGAATGATTTGCTTTTTCAGGTCTTTTGCTAATAACAACTTGAAAAGCTTAACCGTGGCAATCGCATCTCCTGACGCTCGATGTCTGTCCGTTACGGGAATCCCGAGCGCTCGGGTTAATTTTCCTAAACTATAAGATTCCTGTTCGGGCATTATTTCTTTGGCCAACTCCACGGTGCATAGCGTTTTACGCTTGAATTCAAATCCCAATCTGCTAAACTCTGTACGCAAAATACGATAATCAAATTCAGAGTTATGAGCCACAATAATGCAATCTTCAGTCATTTCAACAATGCGTTTGGCCACCTCATAAAATTTTGGAGCCGTGCGCAGCATATTACTGTTTATGCCAGTTAAATTGACCACAAAAGGTTGAATTTCTCGCTCCGGATTAACGAGGCTGATAAATTGATCAACAACTTCATGGCCATCAAATTTGTAAATGGCTATTTCGGTAATGCCTTCTTCATTGAATTTGCCACCTGTTGTTTCTATGTCTAATATTGCGTAGATAGTTCTTAAATTAAAAGTTGAAAATCACTGTTAAAAGCAAATTTAGCTTAATAGAAATTATTCCCATTATTTATTGTTGATTAATAATTCCGTTCTCCAAAAATACTGCTTCCAACACGAATAAGTGTGCTGCCACATGCAATTGCAATTTGATAATCGCCACTCATGCCCATGCTGATGGTTTTAAGTTGGCAATTGTCAAGTTCCAATCCTTTGAGTTCATCAAAAGTAGATTTCAATTTTTTGAACTCTTTTTCGATTTGTTGTTGGTCATCGGTAAATGTTGCCATACCCATGACGCCCACAATCAGAACGTTTTTAAGTTCAGAAAACTCTTTGGATTGCAAAATGTCTTGAGCCTCTTTTGAGTTCATTCCAAATTTAGAATCTTCATCTGCAATTTTTATTTGAAGTAAACAGTCAATGGTTCTGTTATGAATTTTTGCCTGTTTGTCAATTTCTTTTAGAAGTCTGAAATTATCCACCCCATGAATCATGCTCACAAATTCGGCCATATATTTGACCTTATTCCGTTGTAGATGACCGATCATGTGCCATTCAATATCTTTCGGCATCAAAGGCTGTTTTTCAATCATTTCTTGAACCTTATTTTCTCCAAAAACACGTTGTCCAGTGTTGTAAGCTTCCATCAGGTCGCTGACCGGCTTTGTTTTTGATACGGCAACCAACGTCACATTTTGGGGTAATGTCGATTTAATATCCTCAAGATTCTGTTTTATGCTCATTGTGTTGTATGTTTTTTATTGTTTGTGGGTGAGTTTCTTTTAATGATAAGTTACTATCAACTGATTATTTTAAAACTCGTAAATGGTAACGCCGCTTCTTAATTTTGGTTCAATAAAAGTACTTTTTGGAGGCATTTTGAGACCGTCGTCTGCAATGGCTTTCATTTCTTCAATATGTATAGGAATCATTCTAAATAAGACTCTAAAGGCGCCACTATCGACAACGGTTTTGAGGGATACTATATCTTTTTTTCCATTGATATAGCCAATCCGCTCGTCGTTTCTTAAATCTTTAATTCCTAAAATAGGTTCTAAAATAGTTTTATACAAAATTTGGGTATCCAAAGCGTCTAGAGAAGTTTTT
>JBARDR010000354.1:0-1661 GCA_049795335.1 Gelidibacter sp.
GCTTAGTAGCTAAAGTTTCAAAATATTTTTTATTCTGTGTTTTTAACTGAAGTGCTGAAATCAATAAAGTCTGCGGATTGATGAGCTTTATTTCATCTAAAGAAGGTGGTTCGACTTTTAATATAATAGGACAGGAGTAAACTTTTGCAGTGTCTTTTGTGATTTCGGCACCCGCTTCGCTATAAGCTCTGTCTTTAAAATTGGCGCCGTCACCGGCACCAGCTTCAATCATGACGCGATGTCCATTTGATACCAGGGCGGAAACGGCATCAGGTGTTAGGCAGACACGTTTTTCTTGAAAATAAGTTTCTTTAGGAATGCCAATAAAAAGTTTTCCTTTTTTTTTAAAGATTTCCAAGGTTTCTTCCTGCGGAAGCAATTGGGCTCTGGTAAAAGGAGAAATAGATTTGCTCATTTGGGTGTAAAATAAGCAGTCAAATTACAATTATTTTTTTGATTTAAAATAAATGAGCAAGATTAATCTCGTTTCGATTTTGAGTAAAATAAATTTATTCAGAAAAATTCAGATTAGAGTTGTGGAAATGGAATTTAATAATTCGATATCGATTTATCTATATCTATTTTTTAACTTTAATAAAATTATAATTTAATTAAAGTTAATGTTTATTTTCAAGACTATAGAGTGATGGGCGCTTTGAGGGTTAATGGGAAATATAATAACCTTATATTTTATTAAATTTGATTTAGATACTAATTTTCTTAATTAAGAATTAAAAGTAATCCTTTAGTTTACTTGAAAGTCCTTTAGGTTTAATCTTAAACTCATCTTCCAAATCCTGCATAGTCTTACCTGCGTCATTAATCTCATTAAACATTTTTGCTCTGAGAAGATATATTGAAGGAATTACAAATGCCATAATTGGAAGCATATATATAAGATCAAAATTATCTATTGATAACGTGGTATCTTGGTAAATAGCTATAACAATTTGATAAATATACATCACAATTGGAACTAGTAAAGAGTGATACCACCAATGACGGCAAGTGAAAAACCAAATAATAAGGAAAAGAAGGGTTATTAATTTACCAGTTAGCATCCACATGGCGGTTTGAGCATTTTCATAATAGCCACTGTGATAAGTAAAAAAATATGTCTCCCAATCAACCGTGGGAGGAACATAATTATATAAATAAAACAAAAAGGGAGATCCTGCAATTAATGTTGCAATGATGCTCCCTAAAAAAAACCTTTTTTTTATACTAATTTTATCCTCCTGCTGGGATTTTAATTGTTCTTTTGTCAATGTGAGTTTTTGTTTGTCCATTTAGGTCAATAATGTTAGTGGCCTGTGCTGTAAATAACGCACCACCGAAAATTGCCAAGGCAATTAAGTACTTTTTTGTTTTCATAATTCAAGGGATTTAATTAATTAATTGATTCAAACTTAGGCCTATCCAGCTATAGATAGTGTTAAGTAAATGTTAAAATTAATCTCTAAAACCTCTTGAACACTACGGTTTTCCCGTACTTTTCAAAATTGACGCGGTGTGGGGTTGCTGAATTTTTTTAAAAATTTTACTGCGTTTTTGCCTTTTCTTGGGTTAAATTATTTTCTCTGTTCAAATTAAGGGTTCTTGAGCCATCTATATTTAATATTATTTCGATTGCATTGGAATCTTCGGGTAATAAATTTCCT
>JBARDR010000355.1:0-6050 GCA_049795335.1 Gelidibacter sp.
GTTACGTTATTGCGGTTGGAATAAAGGTCAATGGTAAAATTTGTTTCTACAAACTTATCTCACAATCCAAACCGAAGGATCCTGAAACTTGAAGTCTTTATAAATAGAGAACCATAACATGGTTTCTCCACTGGATTGGTCGGTAAAAACTTCACCAATATCTTGGTTCGTCTTTACCCGATCACCTTTAGTAACAAAAACTTTGGAGAGGTTCTTATATATGGTAACATAGTTACCATGTTGTATTAATATCCACGGATTTCCGTGTCTTGTCCCCTGTACTGCCATTACTTCGCCATTAAAAACCGCTTTGACCTGGGCATTTTTATCAGTGGCAATTCTAATCCCGTTACTGTTGATTTCTATCGTATTATCAATATACGAGCGTTGCTTCCCGTACTTCACTTTAACGACTCCCGTACGCACTGGCCAAGGTAATTTGCCTTTATTAGCCTCAAAATTGGCTTCCAATGCTTTAGCTTCTGGAGTCAAAGCAAATCCTTTAGAAGTTGTTTCAGATTTCCCCGCTTTTTTATTGGATGCCGCAATGGCCTCGCGAATCAATTTTTCAATTTCTCGGTCAATGCGGTCGGCTTCCTGTTGTTTGAATTTAACTTGCGAAGCATAAGCCGTCATATTTTTTCTTACGGAAGCCATAAGTTTTTCGTGCTCTTTGACATCCTCTTCCAACTTTTGCTTTGCCACTCGGTTTTCTTCCAACAATTTATCCTTGTCTTTTTTCTGTTGGAGCAAAGTGGTATTCAATTGCTGTAGCTGTTCGGTTTTACGAGTGATTTCCTCGCCTTGCTCCTTTTGGTAGTCTGTATATTGGCGAATGTACTGAATTCGCTTGTAAGCTTGTTTAAAGTTCTCAGACGAAAGTAAAAACATGACTCGACTTTGTTCTGATTTGCTTTTATAGGATTTGACCACCATAGCAGCGTAATCTTCTTTTAAATATTTCAATTGATTGCGCAGACTGCTAATCCGTTTTTGATTGGTATTGATTTCCCTCGTTAATAAATTGGCTTGGTCATTTGTGACCTTAATGAGATTTTTACGCACATTAACCTTATAATTCAAGTTTTCAACCGTAGATATTATGGTCTTTTCCTCTTGTTTTTTGGATGCAATGAGATTATTGATTTGTCGGATTTCGGAGAGTATGAATTGACGTTTGGCCTCCAACTCCAGCTGTTTCTTACTTTGCGCATTCATAACAACAGTGCACAAACTAAAAAGCAAAATCAATCGGAAAATATTAGGTTGGTAGCGCATTATTCAAGTTCAATTTCTTTATATCCGGAGGGAATGCTAAAAGGAAAACGAACTTCACTATTTAAAGTAATCCCTTTAAAATCGAGATCAATGATGATTTCATTATTATTTTCCACTGCAATGATACGAATGTTTTCAGGAAAAATTTGCTTGCTTACCTCTTGATATTTCTTGTAATCTATCTGTAGCATACGTTTCTCAGACGGTTGAAATAATTGTTGTGAATCTAATTTAAAAAATCCAGGATTTATCAAAAAGAACAATTCAAATAAAGCTCGTTGATCCTTAGGTTGCAATACATAGGAATCTTCATTAGGCACCATGACATAAGTATCATCCTTTAAATTAAAAATAGGTTCTGAAAGAAGGATATTCTGTATTTTTTCAAAGTTAATATCAGTGCCTAAGATTTTGGTCAACAATGAGAAATCGCCATCAAAATACTGATTGTTGAGCTTTTCATAAAACCGAACACTATCCTGTGTAATCATCAAACGTGCTAAGCCCAATGGCGCACTCATCCAAATGACCTTGTCCTTTTCAATTCTTAAATTTACGGTTGCACCATTGCTGGAATTTCCCTCAGAATAGTCCACACGCACTTTAGCTTGCATGGTTTTAAAGCGCACATCTTGTTTGCTATTTTCTCTAATAACCTGTTTTGAGGTCATGCTCTTGTCAATTTCCGCACCGGAGGTTAAAGTTTTGGTAGATCTGCAGCCCACACTCAAACCCAATATAAGTAGTAATACACTTAGTTTATAAAGTCTCATTAATTTTGTTTTTTTAAAGCAGCGGCCTTTTTTGCAAACGTTTCTGATTTGGAATTATTATTAGTGAGCTTATAGGCAAAACTAAGTTGGTCATAAAAATCAGCTTCCATTTTTGGGTCATCAATAATATAATCCAACCCTGTTTCTAAGCTTTCAATCGCCTTTTTCCCTTGTTTTAGCTTGTTATGCGCTAGGCCATTAATCAGGTATAAAATAGGTTGTGCCGGAAACAAGTCCAAGGCCTGTTGGCTTTTTGCAATTGCGTTTTCATCCTGATTTAAATCAATTTGAAGCAAAAGCACATCCTTAATCACAGCAAAGTTGTTAGGCTCTAATTTTAAAGCTTCTTCAAAATACATTAAGCCCTTTTCTTTGTCTTTAATATTCAGATAGTATTGTGCCAATTCCACCAAAGTTTGAAAGCTTTTATTCCCATCCACCATGGCCGTGATATCGATAAGATCCTTTTCATATTCTGGATGTTTGGAAACAAAAATGATAAAGTCATTGAGCACTTTGGTTTTGGCATCTGCATTGATCTCTGGAGCCGACAAAACTGTTTTCATTGAAGCAATAGCCTTCTCAGTTTCATTTTTGTTTAAATAGAACTTGTACAATGCCAAATGCACCAATTTAGAATCGGGATAGATTTGCAATAATTTCTGAGCGGTTTCAAAGGCCTTTTCTGTTTCTCCGGTTTCGCTATATCTGTAAATAAGCGTCAGATAATTGGTTTCGTTTTCAGGATTTTTATTCAGGCGTTCTACAAGATTTTCGATGCGATCTTCATCGCGTCCCGTAATATTGTACACTTGATTTCTTAAATAATCTCGGTCCGCACTATTTCCAAACTCTTTGTCAAGTTCATCCAATAATTTTAAAGCACTCTTATAATCTTTACTTTTGATATATAAAGATGCCAAATCCTGTCTGTAATCGGGATGGTACTTGACTAATTGCTGGACTGTTTTTATAGCTTTTTTGGTATCGCCTTGTTGATTATAAACTTCATAAAGCTCATCCAAAAACCATTCATTATTAGGCTCTTTTGAAACAGCTTTCTTTAGAGCTTCCTCGGCAGCGCCAAAATTTTTGAGCTTGTTATAATTCTTACCCAATTCAAAATATATTACTGGTTTGTCATCCAATTTTTTACATTTCAAAAGTTCATCAATGGCACGTTGATAATTTTCAATACCTCGTTGCTTTAAAGCTTCAAAAAAGTGTTCTTGGAACTGGTCTTCCACATTTCCGAGGTCGTCTGTTGGTTTCTGGTTGAAATCAACTTGGGCATAAGTAGTTTCAGGAATGCATAACATTCCTAAAATGAGAATTAATATGTGAAATTTATGTTTCATTTTTTTCCACGAATGCACGAATGTTTTTTGAAGAATTGTTTTGGGTTGATTGTTTTCTGAGTTAGCAATTTTACTTCTATTTCATGAGATTGACTTATTCGTCTTAAAGCTTTCTTCTGACTTGATGATTTGCATTCTATTTCACGAGACCCCTGCCTTTGAAGGAATTTTAGGCCAACACAGAGTAATCACCAATACTAACCTTCTTAAAATTACCGTCATACTCCACATGATTTCCGATCATGGCATCATCTAAATCCGCATTTTTTATGGTGCTGTGTGTTTGGATCAAACTGTTTTTTATGGTTGAGTTTGAAATCGTGCAATTGTTTCCAATAGATACATTCGGACCGACGGTTGCATTTTTAAGGACGACATTTTCGCCAATAAAACACGGTTCAATGATTTTTGAATTATCAAAAGTCACTGAAGTTGCAATCATTTGTTCTTCGCCATCGGCTTGCAAAAAGCCTAACATTCTGGTGTTGGTTTCCACGGTAACGGCTTTATTTCCGCAATCCATCCACTCTTCGACTTCGCCTGTTTTAAAAACGCTGCCTTTGGCCATCATGCCTTTAATGCCGTCATTGATTTGATATTCGCCACCATGAATGATGTTGTTATCCAATACATGTTGCAACTCCTGTTTAAGAACGCTCACATCCTTAAAGTAGTATATACCGATAACAGCCAAATCACTCACAAAATCCTTTGGTTTTTCTACCAGCTCGACGATTTCGTTTTTGTCATTCAGTTTTACAACACCATAAGCTTCCGGATAGTCCACTTGTTTTACCCAAATCAACGCATCTGCATTTGGATCGAGATTAAAATCAGCTCTTATCAATGTATCTGCATAAGCGATAACTGCAGGTCCCAAAAGTGATTCTTTTGCACACATAATAGCGTGACCTGTACCCAAAGGTTGATCTTGACGGTAGATAGAAGCTTTAGCACCCAAACCTGTTGCCAAATCCTTTAAACTTTCAACCACATCATCTCCAAAGAATGCCGGATCGCCCAAAATAAAAGCGATTTCTTCAATAGGCTGAGCTAATACTTTGGCGATATCTTTAACCAATCGATGAACAATAGGTTGTCCTGCCACTGGAATCAGTGGTTTTGGAACCGTTAATGTGTGTGGGCGCAAACGTGAACCACGTCCTGCCATTGGTACGATTATTTTCATTCCTCTCCCTAACCCTCTCCAAAGGAGAGGGAATTTTAATTATGGTTAATACTCAGTTGCTCTATTTTCTCCTTAAAAATGAGCACTTACATTTCTATTGTTGCTCCCTCCCTTTGGAAGAGTTGGGGTGGGATTACTTATTCCCAGTACTCCCAAATCCACCTTCACCCCGGATGGTTTCAGAAAGGTTTTCTACAGAAAGCCATTCTGCACGTTCATGTTTGGCAATGACCAATTGAGCGATACGTTCGCCATTGACAATTTCGAAATCTTCATTGGACAAATTGACCAAGATAACCCCAATTTCGCCCCTATAATCGGCATCAATAGTTCCTGGAGCATTCAAAACGGTAATTCCTTTTTTAGCTGCCAGGCCGCTACGAGGTCTTACTTGTGCCTCAAATCCGATAGGAAGTTCGATAAACAAACCTGTGCCCACAATGCTGCGCTCTAGAGGTTTTAAGATTCTTGATTCAGATAAATTAGCGCGTAAATCCATTCCTGCCGACGCTATGGTTTCATAGTTTGGTAGGTCGTGATTGGATTTGTTGATGATTTTGATTGTCATAATTATGATTTGATGCAAACCTCTCAGGTTTTTGTTATTCCTATTCTCTATTTTCTAATTAATTGTTTGATTTCATTTTTCTCAAATAGGAAAACAATCCCTAAAAATACTAAAACTAATACAGTGCTCACATAGTAATTTTCATTAAACCCATAGTATGAGAGTGCAGAAATTAAGGTTGCCAAACCAAGATAACTGCCAATTCGATTTATATCGTAAGGAACTGGATAATATTTTTTTCCCATTTGATAAGATATTAACATCATAGCTCCATAGGCAATTAATGTCGCCCATGCGGAGGCTATAAACCCTATTTTGGGGATCATGATGTAATTAAAAGCAATCGTTATTACAGCTCCAACTATTGAAATGTACATTCCAAATCGCGTTTTGTCTGTAAGTTTATACCAAATCCCCAAATTAAAATAGATACCTAAAAAAAGGTTTGCCAAAAGTACTATTGGGATGATATCAATCGCAATCCAATAAGATGGATCCCTTACAATAAGCTCTTTAAAAATGTTAATATATGCTACTGTAAACACAAACATTAGACTTCCACAAATCACAAAATATTTCATGATTTTTGCATAGGTTTCTTTAGCGTTTAATTCTTTCGCATGATTAAAAAAGAAAGGTTCTGCACCAAGTCGGAATGCTTGAATAAAAATAGTCATAAAAACCGCTATTTTGTAACACCCACTATAGGCACCATTAATCGATTTTCCTAACATTTCTGGTAACAACCATTTGTCAAAATTCTCGTTGATCACATAGGCCAAACCTGCTACCATGATTGGCCATCCATATTTTAGCATTTCTTTAAAAATTTCCATACTAAATTGGAGCTTTTTTTTGAAGAAATAGGGAGATAGTAATAACAG
>JBARDR010000356.1:0-2274 GCA_049795335.1 Gelidibacter sp.
AAAGTATCGGAAGTCATTGCAAAGGCCTTTAAAGGCCAGGTCATCAAAATAGTAGACGATATTCAAAAGGTTATCGTCCCAAGTAGTGAAACACCAATTTACAGAGTTTATGTGAAACCTAAAAAGGGTAAAAAACACATTGTAAAAGTAAATGCAGACGGTAATTTATTATCAAACAAGAAAAAATAATTGCAATTAGATTATTCTAATGAAAATAAAATGGATTGGTATGGCAGCGATTGCTGGAGTTATGGCTTGCGTTATGGAGTTGATATTAGAGGTTTATGCCGCTTCAAAAAACCCAGGCTATTCTCCAATTTCTCAATCTATAAGTTATTTGGGCAATCCTGAAAGTCCAACCCATCATCTCGTTAAAATTGGAAGCATTTTTTTTACAGTTTTGTTCGTCTTTTTTGCCGTCGGATTTTTCAAGGCTTTTAAATATTCTTTTGATAAAAGTAAGGTGGCTACCGTATTACTTGTATTTTATGGTTTGGGTCAAGGAATGGGAGCGGGCCTGTTTAGCATGGACACCTCAAAATCAAAAGATAGTTGGGTTAATATAGGACATGATATTTTTAGTGGTATTGGCGACGTGGCTTTGGTGCTCTTTCCATTGGTTATGCTATCTTATTTTAGTAAAACCCAGCGGTATTTTACCATCCTTGTTTCGGGATTGGGAATTGCTTTCATGCTCCTTTTTTTATCTGCGAAATTTGAATGGACGTCTCAAACAATTCCTTATAAAGGACTTTGGCAACGGCTGTTTCAACTTGTTTATTATGTGAATTTCATATTTATCGCATATCAAATGGGTTTTAAAAGCACATCTCAGATGGATTCGCTCTCGAATACTTCAAATGTTAAGATTTAATTCGTTAAATTTATGCAAATAATATCGTGTTAATAATATGATAATCAGTATTCAAGGCGCTTGCACAGATGCGCTTTAATAACTTTATTAATGTTTTTTAAAAGAGAACATTTGAAAAGGACAACGCGTTTTTAGAGGATTAAAATCACTAACAGGAAGATAGAATGACTGCAAACGACCTGCATTACGAATATTGTCTCAATAAACTTCGGATAAATCCACTATTTGAGAACTTAGATGACGAAACAATGGAGTCTTTAATGGGCTGTTTATCATTAAAAAAATGGAATAAGAATTCAGAGTTCTTCTATGGAGATCAAACCTTTTATAAATTTTTTATTATCATTTCCGGTCGATTGAAAATGTATCAAATTGATATTGAGAACGGACGGGAGTTTACTGTTTTTCTTTTAACTCAGAATGATGTTTTTGATGTTGTTTCGCTTCTGGATGGTTTAAAACATTCCATGAATTTTGAAACAATTGATGATGTAGAAGTGCTTTATGCACCCATCGATTTGATGCGCGATTGGATAGAAAGCCATCCGAAAATCAACAAAACACTGTTGCCATATCTTGGTAGATGTATGAGAATGTTAGAAGTCAATCTTACTGATAATGTACTCTCAGATATTCCTACCCGACTTGCAAAACTTATTCTTTCCAATGTCAACGAATCCTCACATCAATTACAACTCATCAACGACCTTTCCAATGATGAAATTGCTAATATGATTGGCTCAACAAGAGCTGTTGTCAATAGGCAAATACAAATTTTCAAAAAAGCAGGTATGCTCGACATTCATCGCAAAAGCATCAGCATTAAGGATTTAAAGTTATTATTGGACGAAGTTTCTGGAAAGTATTAATTATTTAAAATTGTGGAGTAAAAAGTCTATTCTGAAAAGGATGGACTTTTTTATTGCAAATATTTTGTAAAATCAATAGCTGTGCTACTTAGGTAGCATTTTGCTGATAATATGGATGGTAAATTTAGGGAGTATTAAAAACTATAATTAACAATTTAAATTTATCACTATGAAACATTTCATGATTGGTTTGTTTTTTTTGGGTCTGACCAGCTCAGTTTTTGCACAAGATGGCATTATTTTTAAAGGAACTCTTAAAAAAGAACAGGTGCCAACTGTAGTTTTAGAAGCAATTGATGTTGATTTTCCAGGGTATGCTTTAAGAGAATTCGCAGCGTCCCCAGTTGAGTATGTTGAAAAGGATGTTTACATTAATACTGATGTGGACGCTGATATTGACACCTATCAAGTCTCATTGGAAGGAAATGGTAAAATGATTATGGCAACTTATAATAGTGAAGGTAAGTTATTGGCTACTGTGGAAAAATTTAAAAATGTGACACCGCCTTTAGTTGTACAACAAGCTATACT
>JBARDR010000357.1:0-4650 GCA_049795335.1 Gelidibacter sp.
TTCAAAACGATGTGTTTAGTGAAGGCATCAGTCTTCAAATTGGCAATAAGAGCTTAGTGAATTTCGGCTTGGTCAATAAAAAAATCAGGAAACATTTTGATATTTCTCAAGACGTATTGTTTGCTGATTTTAACTGGGACTATGTGATTGAAATGGTAAAACACAAAAACATTGCCTTTAAGGAATTACCTAAATACCCAGCATCCCGACGCGATTTCGCCTTATTACTGGATGAAAACATCACTTTTGAAGCCATCGATACCATTGCCAATCAAACCGAAAAGCGCTTACTAAAAAGTGTCGATTTATTTGATGTTTATCAAGGAAACACCCTTCCAAAAGGCAAAAAGAGTTATGCAGTGAGTTTTAAATTCCAGGATGAACACAGCACACTTACTGACCAGCAGGTGGATAAAATCATGAAGAAATTGCAAACTAATTTTGAAGAGCAACTTGGCGCGGAATTGAGATAAGCTCCTTAATGAACTGCTATAAAAATTGACTTTAGAACCATTGCATTGAGGTTCAAACTGAACAAACCTCAATGCAATGCTGTTCTATTTAGTTTTGACACCATTGAGTTTTATCGCATGGCTTCATATCGATGGAAAGTAAGAATAGTTTCAAACATTTTCTAAATAATCAAAGAGCATGCTTAATCCCGACTCTGAATCCGAAATATTATGTTTCAATTAATAGGCAAACCCTCAAATAATCCTTAATTTTAACATCTCAAAATAAACACTTTTATATTATGGCAACTGTAACACTTAAAGGCAACCCAGTAACAACTTCAGGAGAACTTCCAAAAAAAGGAACCAACGCTCCAAACTTTAAATTAACAGCAACCGACCTCTCTTCAAGATCACTTCATGATTATTTAGGTCAGAATGTGGTTCTAAACATTTTTCCAAGTGTGGATACAGGTACTTGTGCACAATCGGTTAGATCCTTTAATCAAAAGGCAGCGCAACTTGAAAACACCAAAGTGCTTTGTATTTCAAAAGATTTGCCATTTGCATTCTCCCGTTTTTGCTCAGCCGAAGGAATTCACAACGTAGAGAGCCTCTCTGATTTCAGAGATGGTAATTTTGGCAAAAACTATGGTTTAACCATTATTGATGGGCCTTTAGAAGGTTTACACTCAAGATGTGTAGTCGTTTTAAATGATAAAGCTGAAGTTATCTATAAGGAACAAGTTTCTGAAATAACAGAAGAACCTAATTACGACGCCGCACTAGCATCTCTTTCATAGTTTTTATTTATGTCCGAAAAAAAAGATTCGTTCCTGGTCAATCGCTTAAAAAGTGTAGGTTGGGCTTATAAGGGTGCCCTTATTTTACTGCGAACGGAAGCGAGTATTAAAATTCAATTTGCGATTGCCATTTTGGTAACTATTGCTGGATTTTACTTTGAAATTTCCACTACAGAATGGCTCTTTCAAGTCGCCATGATTGGTTTGGTCATGAGTATCGAAGGCGTCAATACGGCGATTGAAGCCATTGCCGACTTTGTTCATCCAGACCATCACACCAGTATTGGACATATAAAAGACGTGGCAGCAGGTGCAGTTTTTATCGCGGCAATTTCCGCAGCTATTGTGGCGGCAATCATTTATTATCCAAAGCTTTTTTAATACTAATTCGGTTAGGATTAACGTTAGTAATTCGTATTTTTGTTTCCTTAGGTAAACAGAAAAACCTAGCTTATTTTAGTAATTCAATTTTAAAAACAATAGATTTCCGTGGTCACGGAAGGTTCACATGGCGAAGAAGAAAACCAAGGCTAAAAGCAGTACTACAACACCTAAAACCAAAAAAACGTACCGAAACTTCGGGATCAAGTTATCAAATCAGCAAAAACTCATTTTTGGTAGCTTGTTGGTAATTCTTGGTGCTTTGTTGTTTATTGCCTTTCTTTCATTCTTTTTTACAGGAAAAGCAGATCAAAGCACACTTACTGAACTCGGCACTCGCGACGTGGTTGCCGAAAATTGGCTCAATAAATTGGGCGCCTGGGTAAGCCACTTTTTTATTATGAATGGTTTTGGGGTATCCGCATTCATTTTTGCTGGATTAATTTTCATTTCCGGAATTTACGTTTCCTTAAACATCAATAAAGCAAAACTGAGAAGCCATTGGATTTGGGGAACGCTCATTGCTATATGGCTGTCTATTTTCTTCGGTTTCTTTTCTCATAAATATGACGCTCTTGGGGGAATTATCGGTTTTGAAATGAACTCGTTTTTCCAAGATTATATCGGCCTTATTGGTACTGCACTCCTACTTCTTTTCGGATTGATTGTTTATGCGGCCATTCGCTTTGAAGTCACTGGCGAAACGATAGTCAAGGTTTTCAAATCGGCTAAAAATGACATGAATGAAGATTTTAAAAGTGATGCCAACACCTCAGAATCTTATGCGCTTATAGATAATGATTTGAGCGCTGAAGCTGAAGCTATTAAAGCTGCTTTCGATTTAAAGTCGGTTAAAGTAGAACCCGTGGTAGCAGAGGTTGTAAAGTCTGAACCTAAAATTGAAACTCCACAACTTCGTATTGAGGTGCCTCAACAAAAGCAAGAAATAGAGGAAGAAGATGATGAAGAAGAATTGACGATCCAAGTGGAGCATATCGCAGAAGAAGCCACAGAAAAGAATAACTTATCTGATCGATTAGTGGCCGAGTATGGCAAATTTGATCCGACCTTGGAATTGAGCAAATACCAGTTTCCGCCCTTGGATCTTTTAAAAAAATACGATTCTGAAGGTATTACCATCGATCAAGATGAGCTTGAAGAAAACAAAAACCGTATTGTTGACACCCTTAACAACTACAGCATCGGTATTACCAATATTAAAGCGACCATCGGCCCGACCGTGACGTTATATGAAATTGTGCCCAATGCTGGCGTCCGCATTTCAAAAATCAAGAATTTAGAGGACGATATCGCCTTATCATTGGCCGCTTTAGGTATCCGAATCATCGCACCAATTCCTGGTAAGGGAACGATCGGTATTGAGGTACCCAATAAAAACTCGACCATCGTATCGATGCGTTCAGTTATTGCATCGCAGAAATTCCAGAAATCGGAAATGGAATTGCCGATTGCTTTTGGAAAGACCATCAGCAACGAAACCTTTGTGGTCGATTTGGCTAAAATGCCCCATTTATTGATGGCAGGAGCAACTGGTCAAGGAAAATCAGTGGGTTTAAATGCGGTTCTAACGTCTTTACTCTACAAAAAACATCCGGCCGAAGTAAAATTTGTATTGGTCGATCCGAAAAAAGTGGAGCTCACTTTATTCAATAAGATTGAGCGTCATTATTTAGCAAAATTACCAGATAGCGAAGATGCCATTATCACAGATAACACAAAGGTCATCAATACCTTGAATTCCTTGTGTATTGAGATGGACAATCGTTACGAGATGTTGAAAAATGCTTTTTGCCGCAACATCAAGGAATATAATGATAAGTTCAAGGAACGTAAATTAAACCCCGAGGAAGGACATCAATTTTTACCGTATATCGTTTTAGTGGTGGATGAGTTTGCCGATTTAATTATGACGGCTGGTAAGGAAGTGGAAACACCGATTGCCCGTTTGGCACAATTGGCCCGAGCGATCGGAATTCATTTGATTGTTGCTACCCAACGACCTTCAGTGAATGTTATCACAGGTATTATCAAGGCGAATTTCCCGGCGAGAATTGCGTTTCGGGTGACTTCTAAGATTGATTCCAGGACTATTTTGGATAGTTCGGGTGCTGATCAATTGATTGGTCGTGGAGACATGCTTTTTACCCAAGGAAATGAATTGACCAGGATTCAATGCGCTTTTGTAGATACCCCAGAAGTTGAATTGGTCACCGATTTTATTGGCGGCCAAAAAGCCTATCCCGATGCCTATCTTTTACCCGAATATGTTGGAGAGGAAAGTGGCATAAGTCTTGATGTAGACATATCCGACAGAGATAAACTGTTCCGAGAAGCCGCTGAAGTAATTGTCACTGCGCAACAAGGTTCAGCTTCTTTATTGCAACGTAAGTTAAAACTAGGATATAACAGAGCCGGACGATTGATTGATCAATTGGAAGCTGCCGGCATTGTTGGCCATTTTGAGGGCAGTAAGGCGCGCCAAGTATTGGTTCCCGATCTTGCATCATTGGTTCAACTTTTAGCAAATGAAATTTAATACAATAGAAATTCTATAAAAGCATAAAAAAACCCTTAATAATGAAAAAGTTACTTGTATTTGCCATTGTTTTAATATCGTTTTCAACCTTTGCACAAGAAGCTCAAAAAGCTAAGACGTTATTGAATGAGGTCAATGCTAAGGTTGTAGGTTATAATAACATTAGTATTGATTTTAAGTACGTCCTTAGAAACGCCAGCGAGAACATTAATCAAGAAACACGTGGTGATGTGGTTATTGAAGGTGAAAAATACCTTTTAAACATTCTCGGGGTAACCCGTATTTACGATGGAAAAACATTATATACCATCAGTCCTGAGGACGAAGAGGTCACGATCTCAAAAAATAACACCGAAGATGAAAACACGATTACACCAAGTAAGATGTTATCCTTTTACAAACAAGGCTACAACTATGCCATGGATATCGTTCAAAATATTAGCGGGAGTAAAATTCA
>JBARDR010000358.1:0-2222 GCA_049795335.1 Gelidibacter sp.
ATACCGCCCATTCCTACGGTAAAAAGCCAACATCCGTAAATAGCATGTTCTATGGAGACCAAAAGCGTCGATTTTGTTTTATCATAAGTCAAGGCAAAAAGAATACCACCCAAAAAAGTCATCAGAAGGACCAAAGGATTGCGATAAAAAATATGTCCCAAAGAAAAGACAATAGCATTTAGAAATACGAAAAGCGATTTGCTCTTAAAAAGAGAGCGATAGCGTTGAAAGTATAAGGTACGATAAATCAATTCTTGGGGATAGACCGAAAACATGGCATAGGCAAACAAAACAATGACCCAAAGCTTCGGTTTTTGATAGAGTACATGAAAGAGATCCGATTTAGCGGTCACCACCATATAGGTAATGGTCAAAAACCCAATAATCAACAACTTAACAAACACGTTTCTCCAAAAAGTTCGCCATTTCAAATTTGAGGCCACTCTGAATTTATTTTCTTCAACTTTTAATAAAAGGTAAATGACGTATGCAAAACCAGAAACAGCTAGAAAAGCCTTGATCTTAAATGGATAGTCTAGCGCAAAACTCACTGGTAAGATTATAAAAATCAAGTAAAACTCAGTGAGTTTGTAGGTTGCGGACTGCATTCTTTTATATGTTAATGGCAGTTGTATGTTTTACCTCATTGATCACAAACATGCTATGTGTACTGCCAATATGGTTAATGGTGGTTAATTTGTTGACCATAAATTCTCTAAAGGCTTCCATATCTGATACAATAACCTTGAGGAGATAATCATAATCCCCACTAATATGATGACATTCCATCACTTCTGCAAGATTCTCGACCTCTTTCTCAAACTTAATTATATATTCCTGTGTGTGTTGTATAAGTTTGATATGACAAAAAGCCAAAAAGTTTTTATTGGCTTTTTCCTTGTGGAGCAAAGCCACATAATTTGAGATGATACCTTCTTTTTCCAACTTTCGGATCCGCTCATATACTGCGGTTACGGAAAGGTTGAGCTGATTGGAAAGCTCTTTATTGGTTTGCTTACTATTGGCTTGCAGAAGTTTAAGTAACTTCCTATCAATGGCATCTAATGACATATGTGATAAATTTTCGGTTGAAACAATATAAACATAAAAAATGACGTATAAAAATCCATTTTAATCTATTTTGCTAGATTTATAAACTGATTTCAGGCGCAAGTATTGACAAATAATCTTTATTGTGAGATATTTGAATTATATTAATCTTTAATCCCTAACAAATGGCATTTAAACCAGCAAACAATATACAAGATTTACAGTACTTTGGAGAATTTGGAGGAGTCAATCCTTCTATTTCAGATTCTTCTACTTACACCTTCCTTTCGGCAAAAACAATGTTTGATACTTTTGAAGGCAACGCAGATGGGTGTTATTTATATTCGCGTCACTCCACACCTTCCAATCTTTATTTAGGTCAAGCTTTAGCCGCCATGGAAGGCACTGAAACGGCGAGTGTTACAGCTTCGGGAATGGGTGCGATTACTCCAGTTTTAATGCAACTTTGCGGTGCGGGAGATCATATTATCTCCAGCCGAACCATTTATGGGGGGACTTATGCTTTTCTGAAAAATTTTACGCCACGCTTTAATATGGCCACCACATTTGTTGACATTACTAAATTAGATGTGGTCGAAGCAGCCATTACCGCAAATACAAAGGTTATTTACTGTGAATCCGTAAGTAATCCATTATTGGAAGTGGCAGATATTGCTGGATTGGCAAAACTGGCGAAGAAGCACAATTTAAAACTTGTGGTGGACAATACCTTTTCGCCTTTATCCATTTCAGCGGCACAATTGGGCGCTGATGTTGTGATTCATAGTTTAACTAAATTTATCAATGGCTCAAGTGATACCGTTGGCGGTGTGATTTGTGGCACCCAAAAATTTATTGACGATTTAAGAAACGTCAACGACGGCGCCTGCATGTTATTAGGATCAACCATGGATAGTTTAAGGGCGGCTTCAATTTTGAAAAACTTGCGCACCTTACATATCAGAATGCAACAACACAGCCTTAACGGTTTATACCTAGCGAAAAGATTTGAAGAAGATGGACTTAAAACCGTATATCCTGGGTTAGTATCCCATCCTTCACACGACTTGTTCAAGTCTATGATGAATGAGAAATATGGATTTGGAGGCATGTTAACTGTTGATGTGGGCTCTTTGGAAAAAGCGAACGCCTTAATGGAATTGATGCAAAAA
>JBARDR010000359.1:0-1643 GCA_049795335.1 Gelidibacter sp.
CACCTTGGCATTGCTTTGTGTCCTTTCAAAAATTCCATGGAATACTTGGTTTTAATAGACCAACAGAACTTTTTAATCTATAAAAAAACCAGAGCTATAAACTCTGGTTTTTTTGTTTTAATCTAATTTGAAACTGTATTCTTAATTTTAAGTTACGTCTTGGAAAACAGGTCTTAATTATCTATTCATATGTTTCATTTCGTCAATAAAGGTGTCTAAATCGACGCCATTAGAAACTAATGTTAAAGCTTTGTCCACAATATATTTCACGTTGTCAGTTCTAAAGCCTAAACCAATACCAATTTTTTTCAGCAACACATCTTCCCCGCGACCTTGAATGCGATCCACGTGAACCATGCGGGCCAAATCATACAAACGCTCTAAACGACTGTCATAGGACGTCGGCGGATTGATGGGATGGGATTGATAGTCTATAAGGATATTTTTGTATTCTCCTTCGCTGATGTCTAAGTTGCGTGCTAAGCGATCTAAAAACGCTTTTTCATCGTCAGATATCACGCCGTCATCCATGGCTACTCTAACAATGGCAGCAAAATGATCTTCATTACGCTTTTTAAATCCGCTATCGAATAAATCTGAAATTGACATATATATATTGTTTTAACTTTGTGTTACTTGTAACTCAAAACTACATTTTTTTTCATTATTGAGCTAAGAATTGGGATGAAAATTAGGTGTTTATGGCTTTAATTCTTATTCTGAAAATCATAAATGAGCGTTCTTTTTTAAGATTTAATTCACAAGCGCAATGTCGTACATCTAAATTGTAAACTTTATATTTGCTTAAATTAAATTGTCTTGAGTAAATCACATCTCTCGCAAGCTTATGCACAGACTTTGCAAACGCAAGATCTGCAAGCTGCCATTTCCATAAACCAAAGTAAAACACATTTAAAAGGTCTTATCGGGTCGTCATTAAGTTTTGTCATTGCAGAAGCTTTCAAGGCCGCCGATCTTCCGTTATTGCTAGTTTTTAATGATAAAGAAGAAGCGGCGTTTTACCTGAATGACCTGGAAGTGCTGGTAAATAGTAAAGACGTACTGTTTTATCCTGGAAGTTACAGGCGGCCGTATCAAATTGAAGAAACCGACAATGCCAATGTGCTTTTGCGTGCTGAGGTTTTAAACCGGATCAATTCCCGTAAAAAACCAGCCATTATTGTCACTTATCCGGATGCGCTTTTTGAAAAAGTAGTGACCAGAAAGGAGTTGGAGCGCAATACTTTAAAAATCTCCCTAAATGATAATTTGTCGATTGATTTTGTAAACGAAGTTTTGTTTGAATACCAATTTAAACGTGTGGATTTCGTTACGGAACCCGGCGAGTTCTCTGTCCGCGGTGGCATTGTGGATGTGTTTTCATTTTCGCATAACGAGCCCTACCGGATTGAGTTTTTTGGCGATGAAGTCGATAGCCTTCGAACTTTTGATGTGGAAACCCAATTATCCACCGAAAAAATCAACAAAATCAACATTATTCCAAATGTTGAGAATAAATTTTTAAATGAAAGCAGAGAAAGCTTCTTAAAGTATATCTCGCCAAAAACGGTTGTTTTTACTAAAAATGCCGATTTGTTGTTTTCAAGAATTGATGATTTTTTCGGAAAAGCTGAAGAGGCATT
>JBARDR010000360.1:0-5050 GCA_049795335.1 Gelidibacter sp.
CTCCAATACTGCAAGGTATTACAAGAGCTTCGTTACAGACAAAATCATTCATATCAGCAGCATCGTTCCAAGAAACGACTAAAGTACTTAACGAAGCAGCAGTAAGCGCTAAAATTGATTACTTAGAAGGCTTGAAAGAGAACGTTATTGTTGGACATAGAATTCCTGCAGGAACAGGTGTGAGACGCTATGAGCATATCATCGTTGGTTCTAAAGAAGAATTCAATGAAATGATGAAAGCTAAAGAAGAGTTTAATTATAATTAAAAAATAGAATCAAGACCGCTTCGCTGTTAGAATTAAGAACAAAGACTAACAGCGGAGCGTTTTGAGTTTATTCTTAAGACTATAAAAATGAGTGATAATAACGAAGCATCAAAACAAGGACAAATTAATATTGAATTGGATGAAAAGATTGCCGAAGGAATTTATTCCAACTTAGCCATCATCAATCATTCGGTATCTGAGTTTGTTGTTGATTTTGTTAGCATTATGCCTGGAACTCCAAAAAGCAAAGTGAAGTCACGTATTATCTTGACGCCACAGCATGCAAAGCGCTTGCTTAAAGCTTTAGGTGAAAATGTAAAGCGTTTTGAAACCTCTCATGGTGAAATTAAGGATTACGAGCAGCCACCAATACCTTTAAACTTTGGACCCACAGGACAAGCATAGTTGAAAATTGTAATGGACTAAAGAGGTTGCGAAATGTTTCATTTAGCAACCACCAATTCCATTGAATTTTGGACCTATTGGTCAAGCTTAAATCGTGATAAAAGCATTTGTTGGTTTGAAACCAATAGCAATTTGAAAATCCCTTTGAATTTATTTTCAAAGGGATTTTTTATTTTTAAGCTACTTTCTGATTAAGATGAAATTTTAAAGCTCCAGATGGGCACTTCTTTACTTGCTCAATGATTTTTTGAGATGGTGCACCATCTAAGTCAATCCAAGGGATGACTGAGGTTCTAAAGACATCTGAGAGTTCTCTTGCACAACGGCCTGCGTTGATGCAAACAGATGGTTCATAAGTAATAGTGATATCACTATTACTAAACTGATTAGCATTTGTGTCCATAAGTAGATCAATTTGGGATTTGAGTCTCTTCAGATTTAGAAAAGTTGCCATCGGCAATTCTAAAATTTATCTATTAAATGTATTAATAATCCGATGAAAAACAAACGATAAAATTTAATATCGATGAAACGTCGACTGAAGTTTAAAAATTAATTTCAAATCCCAAATTCCAAAACTTCATCTTTTGGAATTTGGGATTTTTAAAAAACGGAATTTAATTCCTATTTATATTCTGAAACAAAATGGAATTTAATAGTTGGATAGGTCTGTTGTGTCATTTGTAATGAAAATTGCGAATCTGCTAAAAACACCATTTGGTCATGTTTATCCTTAGCCAAATAGCGTTGTTTTACTCTTAAGAATTCTTTGTATTCGGCATTTTTTGGATCGGTCGGTTCCACCCAACAGGCTTTATAAACGTTCAGGTTTTCATAAGTACATTTGGCACCATATTCATGTTCCAAACGGTATTGAATAACTTCATATTGTAAGGCGCCAACCGTTCCAATGACTTTTCGGCCATTCAGTTCCAATGTAAATAACTGTGCTACGCCTTCGTCCATTAATTGATCAATACCTTTATAAAGTTGTTTTGATTTTAACGGGTCAGCATTATTGATATATCTAAAATGCTCCGGAGAAAAACTTGGAATACCTTTGTAATTAATAATTTCGCCTTCGGAAAGTGTATCGCCAATCTTGAAATTACCAGTATCATGGATCCCTACAATGTCTCCAGGGTAGGAAATGTCCACAATTTCCTTTTTCTCCGCAAAAAAAGCATTCGGACTAGAGAATTTCATCTTTTTATTATTTCTCACATGGAGATATGGCTTATTGCGTTCAAACGTGCCTGAAACAATTTTTATAAATGCCAACCGGTCGCGATGATTTGGATCCATATTGGCATGAATCTTAAATACAAAGCCTGTAAATTCTTTTTCATCGGGTTGTACCAAACGCTCTTCACTTTGTTTTGGTCTCGGTTTTGGAGCAATTTCTACGAAGCAATCCAATAACTCCCGAACCCCAAAATTATTTAATGCTGATCCGAAGAATACCGGTTGTTGATGTCCATTTAAATATTCGTCTCTATCGAAGGTTGGGTAAATACCTTGTACAAGTTCTATTTCTTCACGAAGTGTATTCGCTGGTTTTTTACCAATGAGTTTATCTATTTCTTCGGAGGCTAAATCAGAAATTTCAATAGTTTCTTCAATGCTTTTTCGATTACTACCACTAAATAAGTTGATGTTTTTTTCCCAAAGATTATAGATGCCTTTAAAATCGTAGCCCATTCCTATCGGAAAACTCATGGGAACAACGCTTAATCCAAGTTTTTGTTCAATCTCATCCAACAAATCGAAAGCATCTCGTCCTTCACGATCCAGTTTATTGATAAACACAATCATAGGGATGTTTCGCATGCGACACACTTCTACCAGTTTTTCAGTCTGCTCTTCAACACCTTTTGCGACGTCAACCACAACAATAACGCTATCTACAGCCGTTAAGGTTCTAAAAGTGTCTTCGGCAAAATCCTTGTGACCTGGGGTATCCAAAATATTTATTTTTGTGCCTTCGTATTCAAAAGCCAAAACCGAGGTCGCTACCGAAATTCCACGCTGGCGCTCAATCTCCATAAAGTCACTGGTGGCTCCTTTTTTAATTTTGTTGCTTTTAACTGCACCGGCTTCTTGAATGGCACCTCCAAATAATAACAGTTTTTCGGTAAGTGTGGTTTTCCCGGCATCGGGATGCGCGATAATACCAAAAGTACGACGTCTTTCTATTTCTGTTTTAAAACTCATAATCTCTTAAAATGGGTTGCAAAGATACCATTATTGAAAGCATTTTTAATAGAAGACTTCAGCCGATTTTAATTTTAAGCTAACATTAGCGCTTTTTATAACTTTTGTTGGTATTTTTGTAAGCTATGACTGAAGAAAGAGTAATCCTCGTGAATGAAAAAGACGAGCAAATAGGCTTAATGCCAAAGCTAGAGGCGCACGAAAAAGCATTGTTACACCGGGCCTTTTCTGTATTTGTTTTTAATAAAAAAAATGAACTGATGTTGCAGCAACGCGCAGCACATAAATACCATTCGCCATTGCTGTGGGCCAATACATGTTGTAGCCATCAGCGTGATGGAGAAACAAATATTGAAGCAGGAAAACGACGCTTGCAGGAAGAAATGGGTTTTGTAACCGAGTTGGAAAACACCGTTTCATTTATTTACAAAGCGCCTTTTGACAATGGATTGACAGAGCATGAATTTGATCACGTTATGATTGGTAACTATGATGGTGCACCGACGATCAATCCTGATGAAGTGGCCGCCTGGAAATGGATGCCATTAGAAGACGTGAAAAGCGATATTTTAGAACGTCCTGAAATATATACAGAATGGTTTAAGATTATTTTTAATAAATTTTATGAACATATAAACAGAGCGTAATCATGATTGTAACTGTTAGCAGAAAAGCACATTTTAATGCCGCACACCGACTTTTTAGAAAAGAATGGAGTGGTGAAAAGAATGAAGAGGTATTCGGGAAATGTAGCAATCCTAACTTCCATGGTCATAATTATGAATTAATAGTAAGCGTAACTGGACGGATTGATCAAGAAACTGGGTTTGTCATGGATATGAAGGTGCTGAAGGATATAATAAAGGACGAGATTGAAGATCATCTTGACCATAAGAATTTGAACATTGAAGTTGAAGAGTTCAAAGATTTAAATCCGACGGCTGAAAATATTGCAGTTGTGATTTACGATAAAATTAAACCAAGATTAAAGCAAACCCTCGATTTGGAAATTACCTTGTATGAAACGCCGCGTAATTTCGTAACCTATTCCGGAAACTAAAAACCATCTCCAAAATCTATACAACTTTGAAAAACACGTTATACCCATTAAAATTTAATCCGATTTTAAAAGATAAAATCTGGGGCGGAACAAAATTAGCAAGCCTTTTACACAAAGATTCTCAGTTGCCCGATGTTGGCGAGAGCTGGGAAATAAGTGATGTTGAAGGGGATACTTCTATAGTATCCAACGGGAGTTTGGAAAACCAATCCTTAAAAGATTTGTTAAGCACCTATAAAGCTGAATTGATTGGCGAGAAGAACTATGAGAAATTCGGAAATAAATTTCCCTTATTAATCAAGTTTATTGATGCCAAGGAAGATTTGTCTATTCAGTTACATCCTAATGATGAGCTTGCGGCAAAACGCCACAACTCCTTCGGGAAAACAGAAATGTGGTATGTGATGCAAGCCGATGAGGGCTCCAATTTGATTGTCGATTTTAATCAGAAAATGACCCCTGAGCTTTATCTTGAGCATCTTGAAAATAAAACACTTCCAGAAATTCTTAATTTTGATAAGGTAAAAGCCGGTGATACCTATTTTATTGAAGTCGGTCGCGTGCATGCCATTGGAGCAGGCGTGTTGCTTGCAGAGATTCAGCAAACCAGTGATATTACCTATCGTATTTATGATTATGAGCGCAAAGATGATTTTGGCAATGAGCGTGAACTTCATACCGATTTGGCCATAGACGCCATAGGATTTGATTTGGACGATAATTTCAGAATTGACTATGAAAAAACGCCAAATAAGTCTAACGAGATGGTAAGTTGTCCGTATTTCACAACCAACTATTTAAAGGTTGATAAGGAGCTTCAAAAAGAAAACACACATGATTCGTTCGTCATATACATTTGTGTGGATGGAGAGGTTGAAATTATAACTCAAAACCATTCTGAAGTGATTAAAAAAGGAGAGACTTTATTACTTCCGGCGGTTATAAAATCTTATAAAATTGTCTCAAAAGACGCTACATTATTGGAAGTTTACGTGTAGTTAAAATATATACATTCCATTACGGAAGACATTCTTAAATTGATTACTTTTGTAAAAATTTTAAAATCAAGAAAATGGCAAATGTTAGAGACCTAAAAAAAGATATT
>JBARDR010000361.1:0-1884 GCA_049795335.1 Gelidibacter sp.
AGCCTCTTCCATGACATACATTTTCCCATTAAATTCGCGAACCTCTTTACCTTCGGCAACTTCAGTTCCGTAACCAGCTGGTGTAAAAAAGGCCGGGAAGCCAGATTGCGCAGCTCTACAGCGCTCCACAAGTGTTCCTTGAGGCACGAGCTCGACATGCAATTCGCCACTCAGCATTTGACGCTCAAATTCTTGATTTTCTCCTACATACGAGGAAATCATTTTTTTGATTTGGCGCTTTTTCAATAATAACCCCAAACCAAAATCGTCCACCCCAGCATTATTGGAAATACAGGTCAAGCCTTTCACGTTCATCTTGACGAGATTATTGATCGCGTTTTCAGGAATACCGCAAAGTCCAAAACCTCCGACCATTAGAGTCATATGGTCCTTAACATCACACATGGCTTCCGAAACGTTGGCTACTTTTTTATTAATCATGAATACTTTTTTTAGGAGTTTGAAAATTACGAAATATAAAAACCAATCTAAAATGATTTGAGTTTTAAGAGGGTGTGACTTTATAAATATCGCCCATTTTATTTCTTTTCAGATCGATGAAAACTGAGACCAGCCAATCATTTCAAAACTTTTAATTTTATTGATTTTATTATCCAATCCAACAAATTATCAGTAATAAAAAAGCCCATTCAAAAATGAGATGTTCATTTTTGAATAGGCTTTTAAGCAATAAACTATGTTTTAATAGCTAGAAATCCAATCGGTCATCAAAGCCATCTGAATCAGACGAATCAAAATCGTTTTTCTTACTACAATCCACATTTATGGTAAGATTGGCAGGACGTTCAAACTCTGCGGTGGAAACATCAAGGGATTTATCGGCATAACACTTCTTCATATATAGTCCCCAAATAGGCAGGGCCATAGTCGCACCTTGACCGTAAGTAATACTTTTAAAATGCGTGGCACGCTCCTCGCCGCCAACCCAAACTCCGGTGACCAAATTGGGTACCATCCCCATAAACCAACCGTCACTTTGGTTTTGCGTGGTTCCTGTTTTACCAGCAATGGGATTCGTTAACGCGTAAGGATAACCTGTCATAACTTCCTTATAAACCGGATTCCATTTTTCAGCACCAACTGTTCTTAAACGTGCTCCAGATCCTCCTTGCGTCACACCTTCCAACAAATTAGTGGTCACATAAGCGACCTCTTCACTCAACACATCTTTTGATTCGGGCGTCACTTGGTAAAGAATCGTTCCGTTTTTATCCTCAATACGCAGGACCATCACTGGCTCATTATATACGCCCTTATTTGCAAAGGTTGAATACGCAGCGACCATTTCATAAACGCTCAAATCTGGAGTTCCTAAGGCAATAGCAGGAACTGCAGGCATATCGGATTCAATTCCCAAATTTCTTGCCATATCAATCACTGGCTGAGGGCCTACTTGATCCATCAGGCGTGCTGTTACGGTATTAACGGATTCCGCTAAGGCTCTCTTTAAAGTTTTAAATCCTCCATATTTACGATCAGAGTTCTCAGGGCTCCATGCCAACGGATTTCCAAATTTGCCGGCTTCGATCGTTATTCTTGTATTTGGAAGGGTATCACATGGCGATAAATGCAATTGATCAATAGCCGTCGCATACACAAAAGGCTTAAAAGTAGAGCCTACCTGACGCTTCCCTTGCTTAACGTGATCATATTGGAAATGTCTATAATTGATTCCACCTACCCAAGCTTTAACATGACCCGTTTGTGGATCCATCGACATCATCCCCGCATGCAAAAATGTTTTGTAATAGCGCATGGAATCCGCTGGTTTCATGATGGTGTCGATTTCCCCTTTCCATGAAAACACAGTCATTGGCGTTGGTTTATCAAAGGAGGCAATAATCTCATTATCACTTTTACCAT
>JBARDR010000362.1:0-2353 GCA_049795335.1 Gelidibacter sp.
CATATCTTCCATGCAGTCAATGTTTTATTGAGTTACTCAAAAATAAACTATTGAAGGATTAATTCAGATAAAAATTGTCACAAAAAAAGAAAAGATGCTTTTAA
Organism: Gelidibacter sp.; assembly: GCA_049795335.1. Classification (GTDB taxonomy): domain Bacteria; phylum Bacteroidota; class Bacteroidia; order Flavobacteriales; family Flavobacteriaceae; genus Gelidibacter. The sequence continues at coordinate 105 of JBARDR010000362.1, forward strand.
AGCATCTTTTCTTTTAATATTTCACTAATCAACATAATTATCGAAACATGAGCAGATATTTCTATAAACCCTGAATTTCAGTTTTGAATTTTAATGAATCAGCACTGAAATTTCGGTATTAAAGATTTTTCTTGGCTAAATACCAATCTACTTTTTCCAGTGAATCATCCGCTAATCGCGCATTCAATTCATCTAAGGTTTTTGGTGAGCCAACAATAACTTTATCTCCTTTTTTCCAATCTAATGGCATGGCTACTTTATGCTCGTCTGAAATTTGCATGGCTTCGAGAACACGTAAAATTTCATTCATATTACGACCCACATTTAATGGATAGTACATGATCAATCTGATTTTTTTACTTGGATCTATAAAAAAGACGGCACGTACCGCTGCGGTTTCACTTTCATTAGGTTGTAACATCCCGTAAAGCTTCGCTACTTTCATATCAATATCGGCAATGATTGGAAAGTCGAAGTAAACGCCTGTGTTTTCTCTTACATTTTGAACCCAGCCTAAATGGGCGTGGATACTGTCAATACTTAATCCTAAAAGTTCAGTGTTTAAAGCGTCAAATTCAGATTTTCTTGAAGCAAATCCACTCAATTCCGTTGTGCAAACCGGCGTGAAATCGGCAGGATGGGAGAACATTACAATCCATTTGTCTTTGGCAAAATCTGATAGTTTTATTTTCCCTTTTGTGGTAATGGCTTCAAAGTCTGGAGCCGTATCGCCGATTCTTGGCATTGAGTTGACTTGTGGTAATTCTAAATTTGTTTCCATAATATTAAATTTTAACCATTAATTTTAAATCTTGTATAAATTTAAGAAATACTTGTGGGACATATAGTAATAAAGGTTACAAATCACTGTTGTACTAGAAATTCCATATAGAAAATGAAGATGGCCATGGCGAAAATAAAATAACCAAAGCCTTTTTTCAGTTTCTCACCATCGATAAAACTCCCTAGATAACTGCCAATAAAAATTCCGACAAAGGATAAACCGGTAAAGACCATTAAGAAAGACCAATCAATGGTCATTGTTAAGGCATCTCCCAAAAAGAAACCAAGCATCGATTTGAAGGCAATAATGATTAAAGAGGTGCCAACGGCAACTTTCATATCTACATTAGCCAATAGTACAAGCGCAGGAATAATTAAAAATCCGCCGCCTGCGCCAATCATTCCTGTAATAGTGCCTACCACAAGTCCTTCAATCAATATCAAAGGATAATTATAGGTCACTTTTTCGTCGGTATGGGTAGGAGTCTCTTTTCTTTGTTTGAGCATCGAAAATGCCGTAGGAATCATTAATACCGCAAAAAAACCAAACATACCCATTCGTCTGGTAAATTCAAAGTCTCCTACGGTAAAGAAAATATGGGGGAGAATCGGTATGATAAAGTAGCGTACCAATGTAACTCCGATAATCGAAGGAATACCAAATACGATGGCAGTCTTCCAATCGACATAGCCTTTCATGTGTTGTTTTATGCCGCCAACCAATGAGCTAGCTCCCACAATGAATAAAGAATATGCGGTGGCCGCTTTTTCATCTATGGAGAATAAGTAGGCCAAAACAGGAACGGCCAAAATGGAGCCGCCGCCGCCAATAAGGCCTAATGAGATGCCAATTGCCAAAGCACTTATATATCCGAAGATTTCTAGTAATTCCATACGTTTGTGTTAAGGGTCAAAAATAGCTTACTTAAACTTTATGCGCGGTAACATTGGTTACAAATCACCCTTATTTATAATCTTTCTTCAATAGTTTCGGTGTAAAATGAGTTGAATGGTTATGGATGACTAATATTGAGAAGACGAGTTCTGAAGAATCTTTGTTTAGGTTTTCTTCGATGATCTAAGTTAGGAGGAAAGGGTTTACTGCAATGGTGGTGAGGTGTTTGAAAACGTTTGTAGTCGTTATTACAAGTGTCAAAGCTGTTATTTTATGGATGAAAAATAAAGCATTTATACATTTGTATTTCAAAATTACCGCACATTATTTCATTTTGAGTTGTATTTTTGGCAAATCAATTACCAAAATCCCGTAGGATAGTTAACAAAAAACCTTGAATTCGAGTTTTTAAAACTGAAATAACATTTTAATAATATTTTATCGCATTATTCGATCTAATATTTTATTTCCCTATATAATATGAACGCTATTATTGATTTACTTAGAGAAGAATTCCAACTGCCGCTTCATAATCCCGTATTGATCTTTTCATTGATACTCTTTATTATTT
>JBARDR010000363.1:0-5197 GCA_049795335.1 Gelidibacter sp.
TAATTGTGCTATGCGCCATTTTAATAGTAAGCTGCAACAATAAACCAGAAACTATTAGTGGCAAAAAAGTAGAATTGATTAGCTACGTCGATCCTTTTATCGGAACTGGCGGCCATGGCCATACCTATCCTGGCGCTACAGTACCTTTTGGTATGTTGCAGGTCAGTCCTGTTAACGGTATTAGCGATTGGGATTGGTGCTCAGGTTACCATTATTCTGACAGTATTATCGTAGGGTTTAGCCATTTGAATTTGAGTGGAACCGGTATTGGAGATTTGGCAGATATTCTGTTTATGCCCACGAACAAAGCTCATGATCTAACTTTAAATCCAATGTCTCGCGATAGTCTGTCGTACAAATCGTCGTACAGCCATAAAAATGAAAAAGCTACTCCAGGATATTATCAAGTATTTTTGGAAGATTCCAATGTGAATGTGGAATTGACCACCTCTGAAAGAACGGCCTATCATAAATATACATTCAAACAAGGCGATGAGCAATCGGTCATTGTCAATTTAGGATTCGCGATCAACTGGGACACAGCGGTTGCATCGTCGTTAAAAGTTGAGGATCGCTACACGATAAGTGGCTACCGTTATAGTACTGGCTGGGCACATAATCAAAAAGTGTTTTTCGTGGCCAAATTTTCAAAACCAATTGCCGATTATAAAATATATGTGGACGGCGAAGTTTTTGAAGAAGGCGAATCTGAAGGGGTTAAATCATCTGTGCAATTAATGTTTGATTCCCATGAAACGAGCTCTGAATTATTTGCAAAAGTTGCTGTCTCCTCGGTGAGTATTGAAAATGCCAAAGACAATTTAGGTGTTGGTGGATTTGATTTCGATAACACAAAAGCAGATGCTGAAGACTTATGGAACACGGCTCTGTCCTCTTTTGATGTGGAAACGCCTACCGATTCTTTAAAAACCATTTTTTATACGGCCTTGTACCACGCTCAATTGGCACCAGTGACATTTAGCGATAAAAACGGCCAATTCAGAATGGAAAACGATAGCATCGTTACGGCCAAAGATTATACTGCCTATTCTACACTCTCGCTTTGGGATACCTTTAGAGCTGAACATCCGTTGCTGACCATCATCGCTCCAGATCGCGTTTCAGATATGGTCAACTCCATGTTAGCGTATTATGAAGTCAAAAAAATCTTACCAGTTTGGACGTTGTACGGCAATGAAACCAATACCATGACGGGTTACCATTCTATACCTGTAATCGTTGAAGCCTACAAAAAAGGCATTCGTGGCTTTGATGCTGAAAAGGCCTTTGAAGCGATGAAAACGACGATGATGCAAGATGAGCGTGGCCTGAAGTATTATAAAAAATTCGGTTATATTCCTTATAGTTTAGTGGATGAATCGGTTACGATTACCTTGGAGTATGCGTATGACGATTGGTGTGTTGCAGAATTGGCGAAACTATTGGGGAAGGAAGACGATTATCAGTATTTCTTAAACCGTTCCAAAGCTTACCAATATTTATTTGATAAAGGCAGTGGATTTATGCGTGGAAAATCGGAAGATGGCAAATCATGGAATGAACCGTTTGATCCGAAACATTCCAACCACCGCGAACAAACGGATTATACCGAAGGAAATGCTTGGCAACACAGCTGGTTTGTACCACACGATGTTGAAGATTTCATCAGTCTTCATGGGAGCGATGAACTATTTGCTAGCCGTTTAGAGCAATTGTTTACTGAGAGTTCCGAAATTACGGGCGATAATGTTTCTGCAGATATTACCGGATTAATCGGGCAATATGCTCATGGTAACGAACCTAGCCATCATATTGCTTATATGTTCAATCATGCCAATCAGCCGTGGCGGACGCAATATTGGGCGCGTCATATTATGGATACGCAATACAATACGACGCCAAACGGATTGAGTGGGAATGAGGACTGCGGACAAATGAGCGCTTGGTACGTGTTGAGTTCTGTCGGATTATATCCAATGAATCCAGCGTCGGGTGACTACGAAATTGGCTCGCCTATTTTTGAGAAAACAACCATCAATCTTCCAAATAAAAAGATTTTTATCATTGAAGCCGAAAATGTTTCTGATAAGAATTTCAATATCCAATCGGCAACTTTAAACGGAAAAGACTTTAATAGAACGTCCATTTCGCACGAGGACATGCTAAAAGGAGGGACTTTGCATTTTGTCATGGGAGATCAACCCAACAAAAATTGGGGAACTACCCAAAACTCACAACTAAAGACCAAGAATTAACTGTAGATGGAGATTATTGATATTTCGATTATAGCCGTCTACGTTATTTTAACCTTGGGCGTCGGCATTTGGATTTCAAAAAGAGCATCCAAAGGCTTGGATTCTTACTTTTTAGGAGGTAAAACCATCAAGTGGTATTATTTAGGCTTGAGCAATGGCTCGGGAATGTTTGATATTTCTGGAACCGCGCTAATGGTGGGCTGGCTTTTCCTGTATGGCGCCAAAAGCTTTATGCTGATGTGGCTATGGCCGATATGGAACCAGATTTTTATCATGATGTTTTTGGCCGTCTGGATCAGGCGTTCCAATATCATGACCGGTTCTGAATGGATTTTAACCCGCTTCGGCGATGATAGAGCTGGCAGGGCTTCACACAAAATTGTGGCGCTTTTTGCAGTCGTTGCTGCCATTGGGTTTATCGCTTATTTTTTTGAAGGTGTCGGTAAATTCCTGACGGTTATTTTGCCTTGGGATTTGGCACTCACTCTAGGAACCTCAGAAATCTTTACCTCTGAGCAATCCTATGCCTTAATCATTATTTTTTTGACCACCCTTTATACCATAAAAGGCGGGATGTTTTCTGTGGTAGCCACTGAGGTATTGCAGTATGGTATTATGGTTTTGGCGGGGGTCTTAGTGGCCGCTTATTCGTTTTTTGCTTTTACGGATTTAGAGGTTACCAGTGTCATATCGGCAGAATGGAAAAATATTTTCTTCGGATGGGAATTGGATACCCATTGGGATTCGCAATATCAGGCCTTTAATGATTTGATCGATTCCGAAGGTTATAAAATGTTTGGAGCTTTAATTGGCATGAGTCTATTTAAAGGCTTTTTTGCGAGTATTGCAGGACCAACGCCGAGCTTTGATATGCAGCGTATTTTGTCAACCAAGACGGTTAAAGAAGCGGCATATATGGCCGGTTTTACAAACTTAATCTTGTTTATTCCTCGCTATTTGTTAATTGGAGGTATCGTGGTTATCGCTTTGGTGGTATTGGCTCCAGGAATGGCGGCAGATCCAAATTTGACCGGTGGCAACTTGGAAATTTTATTGCCCCAAGTTATTAATTTCCATGTGCCTGTCGGAATTAAAGGATTGCTTTTGGCTGGATTGTTGGCAGCGTTTATGTCCACCTTTTCAGCTTTTGTGAATGCCGGTCCGGCTTATATTGTTAATGATATTTATAAGAAATATTTTAAACCAGAAGCGACCGATAAGCATTATATCAAAGCGAGTCATTTGGCTTCTTTCGCGGTGGTAGCACTTGGCGTATTTATGGGATTTTTTGCTGATAGCATCAACTCTTTGACCTTATGGATTACGAGCTCCTTATTTGGCGGCTATGTGGCGGCCAATTTCTTAAAATGGATTTGGTGGCGCTTTAATGGTTGGGGCTATTTTTGGGGCATGTTGTCAGGATTAATTATCGCCAGTTTACAGTTTTTCTTGGATCAAAATAAAGCACATTTTACAGAAGGCACTCTTCTTTATGATTTATCGCATGTATCGGCAATCTACTTATTCCCGCTCATATTTGGAGTATCCCTTTTAGGGTCTTTCTTAGGGACCTATTTAAGTAAACCGACTGATATGAACGTTCTGAAATCATTCTATGCGAACGTGCATCCATGGGGATTCTGGAAGCCAGTTTTAAACGAATTAAGAAGGAAAATCCTAATATGCAAAAGAATTCTGAGTTTTGGTACGATATGCTCAACTGTGTCATTGGCATCGTTTGGCAATCGAGCATGATTGTGCTGCCGATTTATTTTATTATCCGTGATTATCCGAAGGCATTTATTTCTTTAGGTGTATTTTTGGTAACCTCGATAATTTTGAAGTTTACCTGGTTGGATAAGGTTAAGAAGATTCCGAATTAAGTGCGAAGTACCTGTATCAAGAGCAAAGAAAATAGATATTAGAATATAAATTAAGTTTTATCAATCTGGAACCTTGAAACCAGAAACTAGCTTGCCCGTTCGAACTTTTTATCAAAGACGGAGAACAACAAAAAACGAACAAAAAACAACAAACAATAAAATTTATGAGTACAATTCCTTGGCAAGATAAACCGGAAGGTTGCAATGATGTAGTTTGGAGATATTCTGAAAACCCTGTAATTAACAGATATGATATTCCGTCATCGAACAGTATTTTTAACAGTGCCGTAGTGCCCTTTGAAGATGGTTTTGCAGGCGTTTTTAGATGTGATAACAAAGCAGTTCAAATGAATATTTTTGCTGGCTTTAGTAAAAACGGTATTGATTGGACAATCAATCACGATCCGATTGTGATGCAAGCGGGGAATACCGAAATGATCGAATCCGATTATAAATACGATCCAAGAGTGGTTTGGATTGAAGATCGTTATTGGATTACCTGGTGTAATGGGTACCACGGACCAACGATTGGAATTGCCTACACTTACGATTTCAAAGAGTTTTTCCAATGTGAAAATGCCTTCCTACCTTTCAATAGAAATGGCGTTTTATTTCCACAGAAAATCAATGGCAAATATGCGATGTTAAGTCGTCCAAGCGACAACGGCCACACACCTTTTGGCGATATTTACATCAGCTATAGTCCAGATATGAAATATTGGGGCGAGCACCGTTGCGTGATGAAAACTACGCCTTTTGCAGATAGCGCTTGGCAATGTACCAAAATTGGCGCAGGTCCAATCCCTATTTTAACCGATGAAGGCTGGTTGATGATTTATCACGGTGTAATCAATACCTGCAACGGGTTCCGTTATGCTATGGGCGCGGCTATTCTTGATGAGAAAGAGCCAGACAAAGTGAAATATAGAACCAAACCATATTTATTAGGGCCAGCAGAACTTTACGAAACCACCGGCGATGTGCCAAACGTGGTGTTCCCCTGTGCGGCTTTGCATGATATCGAAGAAGATAAATTGGCCATTTATTATGGTGCTGCGG
>JBARDR010000364.1:0-7543 GCA_049795335.1 Gelidibacter sp.
GTATTAAAGTCGTATCCCAAGGCCTTATTTAAACGGATGCAATATTTTTTGACCAAGTCTAAAATTTCTTGTTTTACCGGCGGGCCATCAATGACATAGCGCAAATGGTGTGGATTACGTGGTTCATATTGCATGATGTGAACGTTATCCGTATTCAATACATAGCACCGGAAGTATTCGGTAAAATCGATTTCTTCTTGCAGCATCATGACCAAGTTCTCTGTTTCGCCATGCTTTTTCCATAAATCTTGAGGGTTTTCGACCCGATAAACACTTTTCCAGCCGCCGCCATCATGGGGTTTCATATAGGCGGGAAAACCAATGGTGTCAAACATATGTTCCCATGCAAATGGGAATTTCATATTGCGGAATGAGTTTTCAGTCGTGTCTGGCGGTCGATGTGAAGTAGGTAGAATAAAAGTCTTTGGTACGGGAACGCCTACTTTTTCTGCCAAGGCATTATTGAAAAATTTTTCATCGGCACTCCACCAAAAAGGATTGTTGATCACGGCGGTTCCTGAAATCGCTGCATTTTTCAAATACGCGCGATAAAAGGGTACATTTTGAGAAATTCGATCGACAATAACTGCGTAATCGGTGGGTTTGGCTTGCTCAACCCTATCTATGGAAACCGCCTCAGCCATGATACCTTTAATCTTTTTTTCATTGACACGGTCAATAAAAGCTTGTGGAAACGTGTTTTCCTGTCCGAATAAAATGCCTATTTTTTTCATGATTCTGAGTTTTGTCCTGTTCCCGTAGGAGGGGTCTATTGTTTTGGTTGTCTATATGTATTGCTTAAAGTTTTGAAAGATATTCCGGAAACATTTGGCGCCATAAGGGCCAATCGTGTTTTGCCCATTTACGGATGTCATACCAAAATGGAATGTTTTTGTCATTTAATATTTTTGCCATCTTATCATTGGCTTCCAAACAAATATCCCAATCGCCAACGCCCAAAATGATTTTCATTTTCCATAAATCTGGATGGTTGCTGTCCGGAAGGAAATCCATGGGATTGTTGAAGAACACGTTGTCATCATAATAACCGTCAACAAATGGTTTGATATCAAAGGCTCCGCTCATGCTATACATATGGCTGACTTTCTCTGGATGTTTAAAAGCGAAATTTGAAGCTTGGTAACCTCCAAAGCTTGGTCCAGCAACGGCTACTTTTGCTAAACCTTTATCATTGCAAAGGGGATTGACTACTTCATTTAATATAAATTGATCGTACCATTCATGGTTTTTGGCGCGTTGAGAAGGATGAATTTGTTTATTGTACCAGCTAAGTTCATTGATGCTGTCTGGACAGTAAATTTGCACTTTACCTTCTTCAACAAACCATTTCACGGATTCCACTAGTTTCATGTCTTTGCATTCATTGTGTTTGCCCATGGTTGTCGGGAAAAGGATGATTGGATAGCCTGAATGCCCAAAAACAAGCATTTCAATGTCTTTGCTTAGGGTGGGGGAATACCATTTATGATGTTGTTCTTTCAATAACTTGTCTTTTAATATGTTAGATCTAAACTTTAAACGGGAGACAGAGTGATTTTTTTGTGCCGCGTTTAGTTTGTTTTGGTTTAAAAATCGGATACAACAATATACTTTTTTAAATTATAAATGCAATGCTCTATGGTAATATTCTTAATTTTTTGATGAAAATTTATATAATTGTTATTAATTATGTTTTTAAACCATGATTATTGTTAATTAAATTACGTTTATTCCAGTTTAAACTCTTTCAGTCTTGATGTTTTTTTCGTTCCTCTGTGAATCCTATGTATGGATGTTGATTTTTTAAGAAAATTTTACAATTCATCCGTCTCTTTTAACAACTGGGTCATCTAAGTTTTAGAATTCTGCAGAGGAAATAGATATTTGTCTGATAATAGTATTGAACCTATAATTATTCATTAACCATTAAATATCAATCTTATGAAACACTTAATTATCATTGCCGTTTTATTTATGACTGGAATAATGTCGGCACAAAGTAATTATGACAAAGGCATGCAGAAAGCTTTTGAACTTTGGCAAGACAATAAATGGACGGAAGCCGAACAGCTTTTTGAGCGCATCGCTGCGGCTGAACCTAAGGAATGGTTGCCCAGCTACTATATCGCGCAACTCAACAGTTTAAAAACTTGGGAAGAGAAGGATGCGGATAAAGTAAAAACCCAATTAGAAAAAGCACAAAATTATCTCAATGATGCCATGGTCATTGAAAAGGACAATGCGGACATCTTGGTCATGCAAGCACAGATATTGACCAATTGGGTGGCTTTTGATGGGATGACTTATGGCATGAAATATTCGGCTAAAATATCGGATCTATATAATAAAGCGTATGCTTTGGCGCCCAATAATCCAATGGTAGTGCTCGGCAGGGCGGAATGGAATATGGGAAGCGCACGTTATTTTGGTCAGGATACCAAACCGTATTGTAAAGATGTGGAAAAAGCCATTGAACTTTTTGCTAACTTTAAACCCCAAACACCATTTTATCCTCATTGGGGACTTGAACATGCTCAAAAAGTATTGGCTTCTTGTGGGGAATAGACCGACGAAAATCAAATGACTAAACACGCAAAAAATATTGTTATTACCTTAATTATAGGTCTGGTGGTCTATGTCATTGGCAATGTAGTGTCTGGTGGATTCCAATATGAAAACTTCGATGACTTCTTAAAGGATTTAATCTTTTATGAACTATATGCTTTTGTCTTAGGCTACTCCAACATGATGTTTCATGATTTTATGTCGCGTCGCTACCCCGGTTCTAAGCCCAAACGAATAATTATTGGACTTTTGGGTTCAGTGGTCATTACGCTTATGGGTCTGTTTTTACTGCGGATGTTTACGGCAATGGTTTATCAAAATCAAAGTTTTACGACATTTATTCAGAACGATCATTTTAAAAGTTACCAATTTGGCTTATGGATTACGCTGACCATTGTGATTACTTTTCACTTTGTCTTTTTTTATAATGAGTACCAAAAGAATAAAATAAAGGAACAAAAAGTCATTGCAACGACCGCGAGTGCACAATTTGAGAGTTTAAAAAATCAGATCGATCCTCACTTTTTGTTCAATAGTTTAAATGTGTTGACGTCTTTAATAGAAGAGAATCCTGAGAATGCCCAACGTTTTACAGTATCGTTATCAAAAATATATAGGTATGTTTTAGAGCAAAAAAATAAGGAATTGGTTACGGTAACTGAGGAGTTGGAGTTTGCCAAAACCTATATGAATCTGTTGAAAATGCGCTTTGAAAACAGCATTCATTTTGAAATCACTGAGTATTTTATTGATCCAGAGGCCAAGGTGGTGCCTTTGTCCTTGCAATTGCTTTTGGAAAATACCATCAAACATAATATTGCAAGCGAATCAAAACCTTTGCATATCAAAATTTCAGTTGAAGCGGACTATTTGGTAGTGCAGAATAATTTACAGAAAAAGGAAGTCCTTCAAACCAGAAGGGGCGTTGGACTTCAAAATATCGTCAACAGATATGGGATTTTGACCAAACGGAATGTTTTGATCGAAGAATCCGAAAACTTCTTTAAAGTAAAAATCCCCATCTTGACCAAACAAATTTCTATCATGGAAACAAATCAGATCTATAGTGAACAAGAGGCTTATAATCGAGCAAAAAAAAGAGTAGAAGATATCAAAGGTTTTTTTGGAAACCTAGTATCTTATTGTGTCGTCATCCCATTTTTAATCTTCATAAATTATAGAACTTCATGGGATTATCAATGGTTTTGGTTTCCGATGTTAGGTTGGGGAATGGGACTCATCTTTCATGCTTTTGGTGTATTTGGTTACGGAAAGGAATGGGAAGAGCGCAAAATAAAAGAAATCTTACAAAAGGAACAACAGACTAAAACATGGAACTAATGGAGCCGAATTATTTTGAACAGGAACGTTACGATCGGGCGAAGAAGCGTGTTAAAAGAATCAGCGGGTTTTATAGCCATCTGTTGGTTTATATCGTAGTTAATTTAATGGTCGTAGTTGTAAATATTCAACAGATGGGACCCGGTGAAAGCTATTTTCAATGGCGCAATTTCCTTACCCTCTTTTTCTGGGGCATTGGGCTTTTCGCCCATGGACTATCGGTGTTTTTACCTTATGCCATCCTTGGAAAGGATTGGGAAGAACGAAAGATCAAGGAGATAATGGAAAAAGAACGGAAGAATAAATGGGAATAAGGCCCACGCGTATTCCCTCTATAAATAAAATCAGCCAAACCAAATGAACGTAATTATCATAGAAGACGAAAAGCCCTCTGCACGCCGTTTGCAGCGCATGCTGGCGAACTTGGAAATTGAAGCCGAAACCATGTTGCACTCGGTGGAAGAATCCGTAGCTTGGTTTTCAGAAAATACACATCCCGATTTGATATTTTTAGATATTCAGTTGAGCGATGGATTATCATTTGAAATCTTTGAAGTTTTGGAGATTAATTCGGCTGTTATTTTTACGACCGCTTATGATGAATACGCTTTGCAAGCTTTCAAGCTCAACAGTATTGATTATTTGTTGAAGCCTATTGATGACGATGATTTAGCAAAGGCTGTTGCTAAATATAAATCCAGGATACCTACTCAAAAACCAGCGCTTATTGACTTTGATCAGATCAGAAGCATGTTGGTCAATCCGTTGGACAGGAATTATAAAAAACGATTTTCGATTAAGGTGGGTCAGCATCTAAAGTTGGTCGCTATTGAAGATATTGAATGTTTTTATAGTGAAAACAAAGGCACTTATCTTTATACTTCTGATGGCCGTAGCTATTTATTAGATGTCACTTTGGAACAGTTGGAGCCCGATTTAGAACCCGCTAAGTTTTTTCGAATCAGCAGAAAGTTTTATGTGAACATCGATGCTATTAAGGATATGATTAGCTATACCAATTCGCGTCTTCAAATCAAACTGAATTCCTATAAAGATCAGGATGTTATTGTCGCAAGGGAACGGGTTAAAGAGTTTAAGGATTGGCTCGAATAGTTAGTCGTCAATTCGGTTATCATCAAATGCCGATGGCAACAACTTGGGAATAAACTTGATAAACAACGGCAATAATATGGCACCTCCTGGCAACATAAAAATGGCTAAACTTGGGATGGATTTGAAAATGTCTAACAGTTGTTCCTGAATTTTTTTATGTTCTTCGTCCGTCAGTTCACGTTGGGTGGATTTTGTCAAAAGCACCATCAATTCTTTGCTTTCCCTGAGTTCTTTTACCAAACGTTTGCTGTTTCTTCGGATCAATTTAATAACCATTTTACTGGAATTGTCATAAAAACTCTGCACAAAATTCTTGGAGCCTAAAGTGGCTATTCTGTTGTCATTAGAAGAATAAAAAGTGTCAATGTCTGAAATGGATTGGGTCAAAACCGCTCTGTCCACATTTAAATGACTGCAAAACTGCCTCAAGAACTTATTTTCACTTTGGTCAACCTTGCTATCGGTCCAGGAAGCCATGCTCGCTATATCAATGGTGTACTGTTTTTCTAAATCGGTTTCAAGGGCAGCAATCGCATCGCCATAATCCATAGGCTCATTGTTGTGGTAGCGTCTGGAGTCTTTAAATAACTTCGCTAAGCTATCATCATACTTGCTTTTTTGAAGTTTGGATTCGAAAACCTCAATGACTATGGTTTCAATGGCAGTTTCAAATCTCAACAGATGCTGATCTGAAACACTATTGGTCTTTAAGGATTTTTCATAAGCAATGACGTCCACAAATAAAAGGGCATTGGTAATAAAATAATTAAAGTTTTTGGTAAAGATATTATCGTCAATATGAATGCGCTTATCGATAAGGTCCTCCAATAGCGCTGCTGATTTCTTTTTTCCTAAAATAGCGTCAAAAATGGAGGCTTTGCTTACGGTAATGGCACTATAAAAGCTGATGACGGTATCAATGAATTTTTCTTCGGATGGATTATTTTTATAAAAATAGTAGAAAGTCAAAATTAAATTTGCCTTGCACAATTCTTCGTCGGTAAGGTCGTTTTTTGGAACGGCATTGCTCACAATTCCGACATTACTGCCATAAATAAAGCCACAATGTTTGAGATCTTGATAAAAGGTTTCAATAGGCTTATTGAAAAATGTTTCATCAACCGAAACTTCTTTCAATAATTTTTTTATCCAGCCAGAAGCAGAAGGATTCATAGTCATCAATCATTTAGGCTGTAAAGATACCTAAATTATGGTGCTGTAGCTGATGTTTTTTTTGGGTTCTCCGGGTTGTTTTCTTTATATAAATGATATCGCATTTAGAGATCGTAGAAAAGCCATTTTTGGAAATCAACCAAAAGTAAAATTGATGCTGTTTTTCATTAAGAAATCATTTGGAGGGAGCTATTAACTTCAAAAATGCCAACGGTTTCTTATCTCGAATGACAAGAAGTGAATGCTTGCAGCAATTAAAAGCCCTGGTATTAAAGCGGCTATATCATCTCTAAAAAGAAATAAAGTAGGGTTCCTGAAAACCATAATACGAGTCCGATGGATCTTCTTTATTCATAGATCTGATGTAATGGATTCTCCAAAGGTCAATAAGTTATTATCAGGGTCTAATATTGAAAATTCCTTTTGTCCCCACGGTTTTATTTCTAAAGGACCATTAGGATGGATTTTTATATTTTTCTTTAAGAAGGATTGGTAGAGTATTTTAATGGCATCGGTTCTGATATAAATTTGACCATAATTTTCAGTAACGTCGAGGGTTTTAAACTCGAAAAAATGAATCTGAATCTTATCTTTATATAGCATCAAATAACCGTCATAATCGGCGTTTCCATAGTTTTTAAATCCTAAGTCAAGATAGAAGGCCTTGGTTACGCTTTTATTTCGCATCGGGAGTTTTGGGTGGATGTCTGTGAGCATGTGGTGTTGATTGTTAAGATGATTACGCATCAATAAATCAACAAGGATTTAAGCGATTCAAACCAGCTTAAAACCATTTGATTTATGAGAGATTTGATTGGCGATTAGGCGGATGTGATTTAAATCAATGTAAAATGAGGGATTTCAAGGGATTCCTGAACTTTAATATAATCCTTAGGCGTATCAGCAAGTACCATTAATATGTCATTTGCTTTAATTACAGTAGAACCACCCGGACGGATATATTGATTATCGCGTTTTATCATGACAATAAAAGCCGATGCTGGAAAATTTACATCTACAATACGTTTATTAACTGCGAAATAGTCGGGTGAAATCTCAAATTCTTGCATTGAGGATTTGGGTAGATTTAAAATGAGTTGGTCTATCTCTGAAATCTTTTTCGCTTTTTCAGGGACCCCTACTTTAAGCCATTTTGCCACGATTGACAAGGTTGTCCCTTGAATTAGAATAGACGTTACGGATATAAAGAATACGATATTGAACATCATATCTGCTTTTTCAATGCCCGCCAACAGTGGATATGTTGCAAATACAATAGGTACGGCGCCACGCAAACCTACCCATGAGATATAAAAGCGTCTTCTTAATTTCATCTTGAAAAACATCAAAC
>JBARDR010000365.1:0-4717 GCA_049795335.1 Gelidibacter sp.
GATTGTTGTGCCCAAAAAGGCGTTGGCCTCCACCAAATTCTGTTAGCTCTACTTCTTTCTCTTCCCCTGGTTCAAATCTTACCGCAGTACTTGCAATAATATTTAAGCGCATTCCGAATGCTTTTTCTCTGTCAAAAGACATCATTCTGTTTACTTCAAAAAAATGATAATGAGACCCGACTTGTATAGGTCTATCACCCGTATTGGTGACTTTTATTTTTATCGTTTTGCGGTTTTCATTACAAATGATGTCGCTTTGTTTAAGGATAATTTCTCCTGGAATCATAATGCTATGTTTTAAGATTATCGCACTGGATTGTGCACCGTTACTAATTTGGTTCCATCAGGAAATGTGGCTTCGATTTGGATATCGTGGATCATTTCTGGAACGCCTTCCATCACATCTTCTCTGCGAAGAAGTGTAGCGCCGTATTGCATCAATTCGGCAACCGTTTTACCATCGCGGGCACATTCCAACAACTCACTGCTGATAAGCGCAATAGTTTCAGGATAGTTCAATTTTAAGCCGCGGGCTTTTCTCTTTTGAGCCAGTTCTCCTGCTTGGTGCAGCATCAGCTTCTCAATCTCTCTGGGTGTTAAATGCATAATATTGAATTTAATTGATTATTAATTGTGTGAAAAATTGCGATAACAAGACCTTAAATGCGTCTTCTCGAAAAGTCAACAACCACAGCATCCTAAGGACAAAATCCTAAAAAATAAAAATTTTAAAAATAAAGCGGTGATAAACGATTCGTTAAAATCCCGATACCAAGAGTGCGTATTCACAGCGCGTTTGTTGAAAAGATAACGTGTTAAAAAATTGAATACGATTATGTGTTATTCTGAATTTTCTGTGGCAATCTTAAAGTAATGTTATCATGAAAAAACATCATAATTAAAATCACGTCAAGCTAAATCAGCACTTGGTACTGTTACAAAAATTTAGAAATTAATTTGTAAACTATGAAAGAGAATAGTTCGCGATACATGATGTATCGGTGGTAAATTCCTCCTTAGTAATCCGTCAATTTTCAATTTACTACGTTCGGCAATGTCAATCGAATTTGAACGATAGTAAAAAGTAACCGTGTGTATAGGGGATAGTTTTAAAAAGGGGATATCAGACTGATCATCTTCATCAGTGTTTTCTGATAAAATACATTTTGGATGGAAGGTTCCTAAAGAAGGAATATCGATTAAAGTTGCATCTTCATCAACATTTACAATGTTACTTTTTACTTGAACTTCGACGCTATTTTCAATCTCGGCTGCGTTACAAACGTTGCCGCCAACAAAGATGCTGAGCATGAAAATTGTCAATAATAAAAAGATGCTTTTTTGCGTCATTATAAAGTGTGTGATAAAATCTTATTTTCTATGACAAAATTACTTGAAGCACTTATTAATTGAATAGCACAAATCTTGACTTTCCTTTCCGATTTTGGAATTGAGTCGTTTTTTAGATATTCCTATTTTTTTTCATAAATAAAATATTGATTTTTAGGGTTGTTAGGCATTGTTAAGCAATGTGAAATAATATTTAAGGAACTCCCTTTCAAATTGTATAAGCGTTCTTTTCGCTAGTGAAAAAGATAAAGCCTACATAGATTTTGATTTTCAGCTAAAAAAATCCATGACCAAGGTTTCAACCATTGGTTTACCACAAGCATCTCGAAAAAACGCTTTATCTTTAAGCGCTTAAAAGCTTCCGACTTAATTGCGAGGATCGCGTTTTTTAAAGAAATAAAATTTGAATATCTCGTTTTTCAGTAAGCTAAAAACCAATTAATAAGCTAATTAAAAAGCATATATGTACCAAATAAAACTATCTATTCATATTATGAACATCTCCAAAATCATATTCATTTTTTTTAGCCTTTTATGGGCTGATAGCATTCAAAGTCAAGATATCACCCTCAATTGGAAACCCCGAAAAGATTTGAATACCGAATTGCCGTCTTCTATAAAAATATATGACAGCTATGGCATTTTACCAGATGGAAAACCGCTCAGAGCCATGTATGCTGAAATAGATCTGCGCGATAAGAATTTAAAATTTCGTTCTGTAGGAAGTCATAGCAATAGAGAAACGACAGCGGAAACCTATCAAAAAAACAACGGCATATTAGCGATAAATGGCGGCTATTTTGCGAGCGATTCTTCGGTGAGTTTAATCATCGAAGACGGAGAAATCATTTCAAAAGGGAGTCATAAAACACCTCGCGGTGCCTTTGGCATGGAAAACGGAAAACCTGAAGTGGTCTGGACAACACCAGCTTCAACTGGAGATTTCGTCTATAAACTGAGTACTATCAATGAAAAAAAACCCTCACAAAAATGGCTAGCTTCCCAAGCAGTGGGCGGCGGACCGGTATTACTGATCGATGGTCAAATACAATTGACAGCAAGTGAAGAGGGTTTTGCAAACAGCCATACCATTCGTCATCCGCGATCGGCCATTGGCTATAAGAATGATCATACGATGGTAATACTGGTGGTCGATGGTCGCCAGGAAGCCAGTGCAGGCGCAACGCTTGTAGAACTGGCCGAAATCATGCAAAAACTTGGAGCGAAAGCAGCGGTCAATTTAGACGGCGGCGGTTCGTCGGCGATGATTGCTGCCAATGAAGTGGTCAACGTACCGGTCAACATTTCTGGTGGCAATCGCAACGAGTTGCGAGAAAACGCCGGGGCACTTATCATATCCGAAATAGTGTCTTCAAAGATTCAGACACCAATTTATTTAGATACAGAAGATGCTACGTATTCCGAAATCGGAATTTGGAAAGACAGCAATTTATTTAATTATTATGGCACATCGGCTTCACGAGTTGCCGTAGCAAACCCAATGAATAAAGCTTATTATCATTTTACAGACCTCAGCCCTAAAAAATATCAGTTAGGTGCTTGGTTTACCGTAGATACAGCAGAAAACTCCAGTGAAGTCGAGTACATTCTACACCGCTCCACACAAACCGACACCCTCAAAGTGGATCAATCTGATTTGAACAACTTGGGCAAATGGACCATTTTAGGAGACTTTCAGCTAAAACCAGAAGATTGGCTGGAGATTCGGAGCCTCAGCGGTAAACAATTTATCAGCGATGCCCTTCGTCTGATACCAAGTGCGGATATTCCTGAAGTGCCTAAACGTGGCGATTTGCGTATTGCCGTAATTTCTGATCTCAATTCGGGACTTGGAGCGGTCGATTATGAATGGCAGGTGGATAGTATAATTCAAAGGATTCCTCGAATTTGGAAACCTGATTTGGTCATTTCTGGCGGCGATTTAGTGGCTGGAATGGGCATTTCAGACACCGCTCATTTACAACGCATGTGGGATGGCTTTACCAAACATATCGCTGAACCGCTTAACAAAAACGGAATTCCTTTCGCTTTTTCCTTAGGCAATCACGATGGCCCCCGCTCTTATAAAATAGAACATGATTTTACTAGAGCCTATTGGAATCAAAGTGTCAACAAGCCAGATCTCGATTTTGTAGATGACAGCCACTTCCCTAATTATTATTCGTTTGTGAAAAACGATGTTTTTTTCGTTTCATGGGAAGCCTCGTCCCCTATCGTTACCGAAGAAAATCTAAAGTGGATGGAAGAACAATTTGAACTTCAAGCTGCAAAAAACGCTAAATTCCGTTTTGTTATGGGGCACATGCCGCTTTATAGCGTGGCCCAGGAACGCGATTCCAAGGGCGATGTCCTCGAGAATCCTGAGCGATTGCGCGCGCTTCTTGAACGCTATAAGGTCCATACTTACATAAGTGGGCATCAACATGCTTTTTACCCCGGAAAACGCGGCAAGCTACAATTGCTTAATACTGGAGCGGCAGGCTCTGGAGCGCGTTCTTGGTTAACGCAAGAACTACCGCCGACCAATACCATCACTATTATGGATGTGTTTTATGACAGTGGCGAAATTGATTACACCACCTATGAAATCAAAGAGAAAAAAGCTTCAGATATGCAGGTATTTGATATCCAGAAGTTGCCTTCAGCTATTTTTGGAGTGAATGGCTATGTTCTACGTAATGATCGTGAGAAGTTTAAAGAAGGAAAAGGGAACTTCCATTCAATTCATGGACAACAAAAAGCTTCAGAAAGTGGCGAATTTTCGGCAATGCTTGAAGGAAAAGAATTAAAAATCTCAGGAAATTTTTCCCTTCCAAAAACTCAAAAAAATAAAAACGTTGACGTCGGACTTTTTTCTGGCCGACATAACGAAACCGGCACGCTGATTCAAAAACTGCAACCGGGGAAAATAAAAAATGGAGAAGGACATTTTTCAGGAACGCTATCAGTTACCGAAAATCTCGAGGATCTTCTTGCCGTAGGCGCTGTTTACATCAGTGTTTCGTCAAAAAGCGATAGCTTGCGTGGACAACTATATCCATCGGAAAACAAACCACCCAAAAAGCCATTAATTACCTCTCATCAGTCCAAAAACACCTACGGCATTCGAAATCTAAATGTTTTAGGAACGGTAAAATGGACACCTGCCACAGATCCCGATGGCGATTTTGTAACCTACACCTATCAAATCGCTTCAGATCCCGAATTCTTAAAAGTGATCTATCAGAAAGAAACAGGGCGCAATGCAACCTTAAAATTTGAAGAAAAGGAATGGTTTCAATTGCTTAAAGAGTCTAAAATGGGCGAAATAGAAACCATGTACCATCGCATTTTGGCCACTGATGGC
>JBARDR010000366.1:0-6789 GCA_049795335.1 Gelidibacter sp.
GCCCAGGATATTTCTTCAGAATTTGCTCAATTTTGTAGTGCTTATCATTGGTGTCCAAAACCATATACGCAATATTCGGTCTTTTAAAGGACGCCTGAAAAACCTTGGGCGCCATAAAGTCCAGTTCGGTCATGATTTCCTGAACGACTTTTGGTTTGGCTGTGGCGGTAAGGGCAATTACATTAACAGAAGGATGTAATTGACGCAGGATTTTGATGTTTTTGTAGGCGGGTCTGAAATCATTGCCCCACTGACTGATACAATGGGCTTCATCTACGGCAATCAAATTGACTGGCATTTGTTGGATTCTGTCCTGAACCAACGTTTGTTGCAAACGTTCTGGAGACAGGTAAAGAAATTTGTAATTCCCATAAATACAATTGTCCAACATCGTGTCCAAAGTGGTATATGGAATACCACTAGTAATGGCCATGGCTTTAATGCCTTTGGCTTTGAGTTGATCCACCTGATCTTTCATTAAGGCAATCAGTGGCGAAACAACAATGCAAATGCCGTCTTTTATTAAAGCCGGAACTTGAAAACAAATGGATTTTCCGCCACCAGTGGGCAACAACACAAACGTATCTTCATTATCCAAGACCGCATTAATGATGTCCTCTTGCAACGGCCTGAAAGAGGTATGGTTCCAATAGCGTTCTAGTATAATGACCGGATGTGACATTATTGGGAATTTAAGGAATCTATGATGAAATCCACGCGATTTTCTACAGTATCGAAAGGAATATCAATTAAATGGTAGTGGAATTTTTCATAGGTATTTAACAGACGTTCATGAATTAATTCCGACTGTTCAAAAGTTTCATAGCGCTCACTATCACATTGAAAGATTTCTTGCCAAGGGGATAGAATAAAAACGACATCATAGGTGTTTTTTTGGCAAGTGTTTATAAAACCCTCAGGATAATCACTGCCAAAAAAGTCCATATATGCCAAAACATCTGGGAGCCCTCGGTCCATAAAAACAGTCGAGTTATCATATTTATTGGCCTCCACATATTGCTGGGTTCTACCTTCCAATAGCAATTGGCTAAAGAGAAGGGGCTGGGTTAAAAATAGCTGTTCTACACCGTTTTTCCTGGCCTCGAGAGTGATTTGTCTTGAGATTTCTTCAAAGCAAATATGCCCTCTTTGTTTTAATTCGTCTATTATTGAAGACTTCCCGGTCCCGGGCCCTCCTGTAATAACAATTCTTCTAGTATTCACTTTGGCTAGGTTTTGACTGCAAAAATCGTAATTTTAATAGAATTTAAAAAATGTAAAGTAAAATGTATCTTTGCAGTTGAATAAGAACCATTATGAGCACAGAGAAAAATCCAGAGGAATTTTACGACAAATTAAGGTCACAACTTTATGCAACTGCAAGCTGGCCATCAGAATATCTTTATAAATTCATCGTCTTATCAGAGAACCGTAAAATAGCTGAAATTGAAAATATTTTCGATAATATGGGGGCAGTAATCATTACTAAGCCTTCTGCTAACGGGAAATATACGAGTGTATCCATTAATTTACAAATGGTAACTCCTGAGAGTGTTATTGAAAAGTATAAGGAAGTAATAGAAAGAGTGGAAGGAGTTATATCGTTGTAGATCTTTATAGGTTGAAAATAGAGGATAGACTATAGAGAAAGAGGTTCGAATATGATGTTTAAATAAACTTAAGGCATGAGCAGTGTTTTGGAAGTTTACCATATATGATGTATGTAAACACAGCACATTTCGTCTTTTTTTCGAAACTTTTATTAGACAATTAAATTTTCTTTATTTTTTTTCGTATTTTGCACACATGCACAAATTACTGCGGTGCATAATACATTTTACTACATTTATTAGCACATTTAATACTACACATTTATATTTTGATAGATAATTTAGAATACAATACAGAGCGTGAACATTTGATCATTCCTGAATATGGGCGTCATATGCAAAAGATGATCAATTACGCCAAGGAGCGCTCAACCAAGGAAGAGCGCAACAAAGTATCCAAGGCAATTATTTCGGTCATGGGCAATTTACAGCCGCATTTAAGGGACGTTCCCGATTTTCAACATAAACTTTGGGATCAGCTGTTTATTATGGCCGATTTTGATTTGGATGTTGATTCTCCCTATCCAAAACCTTTAAGGGAAGACTTGCAGGCACATCCTGAACCTTTAAAATACCCTCAAAATTTTCCAAAGTACCGTTTTTATGGCAATAACATCAAAACAATGATTGATGTAGCCAATACTTGGGAAGATGGCGATTTAAAGGAAGCTTTGATTTATACCATCGCAAATCACATGAAAAAGTGTTTTTTGAATTGGAATAAAGACACCGTTGAAGATGATGTGATTTTTCAGCATTTGTATGAATTGTCAGGAGGGAAAATCAATTTGAAGGAAGAAGATGAAGACTTGTCTGATGCTACCACATTGATGCGAAACAAAAAGAAGTTTACTTCTACGAACAAGAAAGCACACCCTAAAAAAACCAACACCAATACCAACAACCGTAACAGAAAACGCTACTAACCTACATGGCAACATTTATAATTGAAGGAGGGCATCAATTAACTGGAAGTATCCAACCTCAAGGTGCAAAAAACGAAGCATTACAAATTCTATGCGCTGTTTTACTTACTCCAGAACTCGTCACCATCCATAATATTCCAGACATTATCGATGTGAACAAACTCATTTCGCTTTTAGAAAAATTAGGTGTCAAAACCAATAAAATTGGTGCTGGTTCTTATACTTTTAAGGCTGATGAAGTGAATATGAAATACCTTGAATCAGCTGAATTTAAAGAAGACGGTAAAGGTCTTCGGGGATCTATTATGATTGTTGGACCGCTTTTGGCACGTTTTGGTAAAGGTTATATTCCAAAGCCGGGAGGTGATAAAATCGGGCGTCGAAGAGTGGATACCCACTTTGAAGGCTTTATAAATTTAGGGGCTAAATTCCGTTATAATCGGGAAGACCATTTTTATGGTGTTGAAGCTGATCGATTAAAAGGTGCATATATGCTTTTAGACGAAGCTTCTGTAACTGGAACTGCCAATATCGTCATGGCGGCTGTTTTGGCTGAAGGGATAACCACGATTTACAATGCTGCTTGTGAACCTTATTTGCAACAGTTATGTAAAATGCTGAATAGAATGGGCGCCAAAATTAGTGGTGTCGGCTCGAATATGTTGATTATTGAAGGGGTGGATGCTTTAGGAGGCACGGAACATAGAATGTTACCAGATATGATCGAAATTGGAAGCTGGATCGGATTGGCTGCCATGACCAAAAGTGAATTGACCATTAAAAACGTCAGTTGGGATGATTTGGGACAGATTCCAAACGTGTTCCGGAAATTGGGGATTACCATTGAAAAACAAGGGGATGACATCCATATTCCAGCACATACAGACGGTTATGAAATACAAAATTATATTGACGGTTCCATTTTGACCGTTTCTGATGCACCATGGCCAGGGTTTACGCCCGATTTATTGAGTATTATCTTAGTCATTGCCACACAGGCGAGAGGCGCTGTTTTAGTACATCAAAAAATGTTTGAAAGCCGTTTGTTCTTTGTGGACAAACTGATAGATATGGGCGCAAAAATTATTCTTTGTGATCCACATCGTGCTACCGTTATTGGTCATGACTTCAAATCGACTTTAAAAGCAACGACAATGACGTCTCCAGATATTAGAGCGGGAATTTCACTCTTGATTGCTGCCTTATCAGCAACAGGTACATCGACCATTCATAATATCGAACAGATTGATCGTGGTTATGAGCGCATTGATGAGCGTTTACGAGTAATTGGCGCGAAGATTACGCGAGTGAGCTAGGTCGTCGACCAAATAATATACATAAAAAAATGCCTCAAATTCGTTGAGGCATTTTTGTTATTAAGGTTTATATAACTGCTCATCGATTTCTTTAAACATTTAAATCAACCAATTTAATGACGCACAATTAAGCCAGCGCCTTTTTATAAGTGATCAAACAGCGTTCCCGAGCTTCTTTATGATCGACCATCAGTGGGGCATAAGTCAATTCTTGAAATTCTGGAACCCATTTGTTGATGTATTTGAGGTCTTTATCAAATTTTTCAATTTGTGTTGTCGGATTGAAAATTCGGAAATAAGGCGCTGCGTCCACACCGCATCCTGCGACCCATTGCCAATTGCCAATATTGCTTGCCATTTCATAATCGTGAAGTTTTTTGGCAAAATAAGCTTCGCCCCAACGCCAATCAATCAGCAAATGTTTACATAAAAAACTTCCCACCAACATGCGCACCCGATTGTGCATAAAACCGGTTTGGTTGAGCTGACGCATTCCAGCATCGACTAGTGGATAACCAGTTTGACCATCGCACCATTTTTTGAATTCGGCTTCATTGTTGCGCCATTCGATGCGGTCGTATTTAGGTTTGAAGCTCTCGTGTACCGTTTTCGGGAAATGCCAAAGGATTTGCATGAAAAATTCACGCCAAATGAGTTCTTGCCAAAAAATCTCATTCTGTTCTGCAACTGCTTTTTGGATCATCTTACGAATGCTTACGGTTCCAAAGCGCAAATGTGGACCTAAGCGTGACGTACTATCTAGAGAAGGGAAATTCCTGGTTTTTTCATAGTTTTGTATTAAAGTGGATGTCACTTCAAAATCCACTATCTGTTGTGAGGATCTCTTAAAACCAATATCAGCCAAGCTTAAGTTGAAAAGCGCTGTGTTTTTGAAAAGACTATCCAAAAAAGTAGCAGTATCAAAAATTTCTAAGTTATGCGTTTTGAATTTCTCTTTCCAAGCCTTCATATAGGGCGTATAAACGGCATAAGGATTGCCGTCTTTCTTGACCACTTCGTCTTTCTCAAAAATGACTTGATCTTTAAAGGTTTTGAAATCAATGCCTTTTTCTGAGAGAAAATTATTTATTTGGGTATCGCGTTCCTGAGCGTAGGGCTCATAATCGTGATTGGTGTAAACCGCTTTAATTTCATAATTCACAATAAGCTGTTTGTAAACCTCCAAAGGTTTTCCATGGTAGATGCCGATACTACTTTCATAGGTTTCTTGAAGCGTTGTGCGCATTTTTTGGAGGGTATCAAAAATGAAAGTCACGCGAGCATCATCGGCAGGTAATCCGTCTAAAATTTCATTATCAAAAATAAAAATTGGCAATACAGGAAGGTTTGATTGCAATGCTTTATAGAATCCAAAATTGTCGTCCAATCTTAAATCACGACGGAACCAGAAGATGTTTAGGGGCTGCTTCATAAAATCAGGAATATAATGTTCTCATTTACTTTAGAAGTGATAGGTCATATACACCAAACAAATCTTCCAGCTTTTTTTGTCGGTAGTCAAATATTTCCTCCAGTTTTGGCTTCACTATAATAGGATGTGTTAATTGTCCCAAGATTCCGAAAGGTAATTTGTAATCAATGAGGTCTTCCATTTCCACACCGCCTTTAATTTCCTTGATAAAATGTTTGTGATGCCACAAAGCATAAGGGCCGTAGCGTTGTTCGTCAACAAAATAGTTATTGGTAACGCTATGGGTAATTTCTGTGACCCATTTTGTTTTAATTCCTAAAACTGGGGTGACGATGTATTGAATAATCTGACCGGCATACATAGGTCGATCAGCTCCAGATAGAATATGGAATCCCATATAACTTGGAGTGATCGTCTTTAAATTATTTGGATCGGACAGAAAAGCCCAAGCTGTTTCAATGCTTATAGGGAGATTTTGCTTTTTGTGAAAGGTGTATATTTTCATCTATAAGTTGTTTCAACTATTTTGTAAGCGATAGAAATTACTTTTTAATTCTTTATTAAAATGTAAAGGTTAAGGGAGGTTGCAATGCATATCCAAACAAAATACGGTAAAATCAGTAGCGATTTCATCTTCATGGATTTATGATAGGTTACCAAAAATGCCATAACGACAACAGTCAACGCAATAATGGTTCCCAACCCAATGGCGACTAAGTGCTGATTGAAAAAAACAAAATTCCAGAGGACATTCAGGATGAACTGAATACAGAACAGTGTAACGACTTGAGCGCTTGGGTTTTTAAGGTAAAGAAAGGTCATGTACAATGAAAAGCAGATCATAATGATAGTCCAAGAAAAACCAAAAGCCCAACCTGGAGGTGTCCAAGGGGCTTTGTTCATTGAGATGTACCAGTCGCTTGTAGGGCCATTTCCCATGAGTAAAATACCAATTCCTAAGGCACCAAAGTTGATGATTAGAAATAGGAGGAAATGTTTGAAGAATTTCATTGTTTAATCAAGTTGCTCTTTTGAAAACACTTTCTTCATGCTTAATTTAGAAATTTGATTTTTAAGCGAGGAGCTTGAATGGTCTAAATATTAATAATTTGATTATTATAGCCTCTTGACTGCGTCATTCAATAACTCCATTAACTACTATATTATTAAAGGATACTTAGCTAGTTGCTGTTAACGGCTTTCCTTTTAATCGTTTTTCTACCTTTTGTTTTATTACAGTTAAGCGCTTCATGATGTCCATGATCTGTTCATCTTTTTTACGTTTATAAATTTCATTCAAGCCTAAAATTAAGGTTTTGGCTTTTCTTGAAATTTCTATTCTATCGCTTGTAGAAAGCGAGCTGAGCGGTTGTTGTTCAAATTCAAGAGCTTCTTTTATGATTTCTTGATTTGACGTTTTATTTTCTGTTGCCATAATATTAATTTAAATGCGAATATACACAATGTTGAATATTTTTAATAGAACATTAAACAATCTTTAACAT
>JBARDR010000367.1:0-3364 GCA_049795335.1 Gelidibacter sp.
TTTTTGCAGAAACCGAACAAGTGGCATTTCTACCGGGTCATATTATTCCCGGTATTGATTTTTCAAATGATCCACTTTTGCAAGGTCGCCTCTTTTCATACCGAGACACCCAACTTTCCAGATTAGGAACGCCTAATTTTCATCAAATTCCGATCAATAGGCCTGTGGTACCAACCCATAACAATCAAAGGGATGGGCACATGCAAATGGACATTCCCAAAGGACAAACGGCGTATTTTCCGAATACTTTAAGTGGCGGCTGTCCGCACCTTTCAAAAATGTCAGAAGGCGCGTTTACATCTTATGAAGAACGGATCGATGCTCGGAAAGTTAGAACCCGAAGTGCAAGTTTTAGTGATCATTTTTCTCAACCGGCTTTGTTTTACAGAAGTCTTGCCGATTGGGAACAACAGCATGTGACTGATGCCTATATTTTTGAACTGGGAAAATGTATGCACAAACATATTCAAGAGCGCATGTTGTATGTAGTGGCACAAATTGATTCTAGTCTGGCTAAGAAAGTCGCCGACGGACTAGGTCTTAAAGTTCCTGAAACCGTTGAGCAACCCTTGAATCAATCCATTGGCGCTGATGCCGATGTGGCGAAGTTTCAGCCGACTAAAAAGAAGGTATATTTGGAAGAATCGCCTGCATTAAGTCAGGCCAATACAAAGTTTGATACGATTGCTACACGCCAAATTGCTGTATTAATGGCAGATGGATTTTCAATGACCGATTTTAAGAATATGACCGACGCTCTGATAAGTGAAGGTGCGATGATTAAAGTGATTGCGCCTCATGGCGGCACTGTAAAGAGTAATGAAATCGCTGAGCAGAAAGTGGATGCGTCCATTGTAACCACAGAAAGCGTGCTTTATGATGCCGTATATATTCCAGGGGGAGTAAATTCAATTAACGCCTTGCAGCAAAATGCAAAATTCACGAAGTTTATCAATGAAGCCTTAAAACATTGTAAAGCCATTGCTGCAGATCATGAAGGCGTCGATTTCTTGGAAACGACCTATGCAGCCGATTTTAAAGATGATAAAGCGATTTGCTTGAATAAAGAGCCTGTAAAATTTATCAAAGCCATCGCCCAACATCGCAATTGGAATCGCAGGAAAGAGGCTGAAAAGATTTCGGTTTGAGCTGTTTTGCGATAAAATTTGGAATTGTTTCTGATTAAAAAGAGATAACCAAAAATTACGATTAAAAACCAAGCGTTGAGATTATAAGTTCTCATGCTTGGTTTTTTATTGGTTTCAAATTGCGTAAATACTTTATTGGATCTGGCATTAAATGATCTTCCATTCAAGAAAGTATCATATAAAAAAGGCTTGATTCTATGGACTATGGTTCAAGCTAATAATGATATTCAAAAAAAAATCCCGAAACGAATTCGGGATTTTTATGATGGCGATGGTTTTTAGATCGCTTTTTTATTCAGGCGGCCTTCGGCCATTTTATTCAACTTAGCGTCAGCGCCATATTCTTCGTCCAATGTTTCCTTAAGTTTAGCCGCAATGGATTTATGCCCCAATTCTTGGGCATATCTAACCGCAGTGCCATATCCAGAAATTTCGTAATGTTCCACCCGTTGTGCTTCAGCAATTAAGCCAGCATTGTGCACATCGTCATCTTTCTTCTCTTTGATAAAATCATCCGCTTCCTTGATCAAGCCTTCCATAGCTTTGCAAGTTTCGCCTTTTGGACTGATGCCTAATTCCTTGCAGATTTCTTCCAAACGCGTTTTTTGATTTTTAGTTTCTTCCAAATGGCCTTCAAAAGCTTCTTTTAATTTATCGTCTTTGGCACTTTTCGCCATTTTTGGCAACGCTTTGATAAGTTGATTTTCTGCGCTGTATAAATCCTTTAATTGATGCTCGAATAAATCTTCTAATGTCTTCATATCTTAAATTTTAATTTAGAATTATGTTTGATTTTCGTGAATTATAAAATTAGAGTTTTAAGAATCAGGATGTTATTTCATATCATTTTAAAATTAACTGAAAAACCATTTTTTTAACTGAAGTGTTTACCTGTGATACACTGTTGAGGTTTTTTGTTCGGATTTTAATCGTTTGATGACGGCACCTTCTCAAATTCCATCTAAAATCAAAACCTGATCGGCCGCAATAGTTTTGTCCAAACCACTCACAATTCGCGAAGTGTCATAATTGTTGGTCTGACGTTTTAAGTGGCCAAGGAGATCATTGACATTCGAAATAGTTTCGTTTTTATCAATAAATCCGTAGCCTTCATAAATCCCGTTGACCAGGTAAATAAAGGCATCTTCGTGTTTATGCCGACCTTTAACTTTATAAATCTTGCGATTTTTTCTGTTTTTGAAATTGTAAAAAGCAATGTCAAAACGTTTATTATAACTGTCATTTGATTCTTCACCTGAGCAAACACAATCTCTAAGTTGAACGGTGACCTTGCTGCAAGACCCTTTTACTTTTTCCAGACCACAATGTTTGCGGCACAAATCATAATCGATACAAAAGTTTTCCAAAGCCTGTTTTACCGATAAACGGTTGAAATATTGTTCAGGCATTGCATCTAACACAGGTTTACGGACGATTTGCAACTTATGAATGCCATTGGCAGTTTTGCCTCGAATAATCAAATAGGGCGCAGGATCCGTTACTTGTTGGGTATTGTACATCGGTTGTAAGGCTTTAATATTAGCAGATTCTATGAGTTGTGCCAAAATATCATTCCCCGAATACTCCACTGTAATCCGCTCAACGTTGTTATAATCAATCGCGTTGGCGGACGTTTGGTTGGAAAAGTGACTTTGCAAACGCTTTCTTATGTTTTTGGCCTTTCCCACATAAATGACTTCCTCCAACGCATTTAAAAAGTAATAGACCCCAGGCGCCATCTGGTATTGTGAAAGGTCAAAGTTTTTTGAAGTGCTTGACGTTGGAGTTCTGGCTTTTTTGAGATCTGCAATGCCACTTGTATAGTGGTGCATGAGTTCTACAAAAGCATTTGCATATTTTATGCTGTGTTCGTCAAAAATGCCGTGATCTTGCAGGTAGATTTTAATGGCATTTGATGGTTCTACGCCAGTTTTATAAAAAAGTGTTTTTGGGCGCACATTGAAATTATAGCCAATGGATCTGAATTGCGATTGGAGCAATTGAAATTGTTTGAGTTCGGAAAACGTCAATTGATTATTTTGAAAAATCTCAATCAATTCATCCGCAATATCTGAGAAAGGTGGCGCTGACAAAATCGCCTCCCGATCCAAGCCATGCAACTTGTAAGTTTTTTTAGAAATGGTCAGTTCCGGTCTGAAGTAGAAGCTCACAGGTTCTGAATTCTCACTGCCTTTTAAAGTTAAGCGATACGGAAC
>JBARDR010000368.1:0-7216 GCA_049795335.1 Gelidibacter sp.
CCCGTAAATTCGCCCCAAATGGTTTGGAATTTCTGCTCATTAATAATCGAACGAATCTCATCATCATACATTTCAAATTCTTTTCTGATTCTAAATAAATCGTCTTTGGAAGGATCCCAAAATCCGACCGCAATGAACGATTCATCATTGGGCTGAATGTGCAAATAATAACCGCCTCTCAACTCGGGTTTCCTGCGACTGAAGGAGCCACTAAAATGGGTTTTATAGGGGGCTTTGTTTTTTGAAAATCGGACGTCTCTATAAATTCGAAACATTTTTATGCGATCCACATCGTCATGTACTTTCAAAGCATCAAACACGGTGTTGAAGCACTTTTTAGCCTCGGTTTCAAGTTCCTTAAACTCACTTTTATGGTCGTTGAACCAATCTCTATCATTATTTTCTTTAAGTAGTTTGAGAAATTCCAATAAGTCATTGGAGAATGCATTTATTTCGGGCATATTCATGGTTTTTTTCAAGTCTTAAAGGTACAAAAAAGCGCGACCAACTTGCATGGATCTACGGTAGGATAAGGTGATTATAAACACTTAAAAAGAGTTTCGACTTCTAATAACGTCCGGCGGTTCGTTTAGTCCAAGCATCGAGCATCCAACTCGATTTTTCTAAATCTCTAATGTATGACCCCATTAAATCAGCAGTGCCTTCATCTTTGGCGTCAGCGGCCTTTTCGATAACTTTTGACATTTGTTTTAGAATGATTTTATGATCATTTAAAAGCTCAGTAATCATCTCAATGTCCGATTGCATTGGAGAAACCTCCTTAAGGGAGGAGATCTTTAGATAATCTTCCAAATTGCTCATAGGATGAAAACGCAACGTTAGAATGCGTTCTGCAATGTCATCAATTTTGACACGCGCATCGTTGTAAAGGTCTTCAAATTTAACATGAAGGTCAAAAAAGTTTTTCCCCAATATATTCCAATGGAAATTTCTTAATTTTTGGTAATAAATGTGATAATCAGCCAACAATGTATTGAGCTCAATAACTATTGGAAGTAGTTTTTCGTCTTTAATATTTAAGTAGCTCATGAGCGTATACTTTAAGGATTATGCACTGATCTCCTTTTTAATATACGTTTAAAATAAAAAGCTTAGCATTTGGTTAACAGACTTTAACGTGATTTAAAATTTTATTAACGCAATTTATGTTAAAGCCATTTCTTTCTTCTAAAATATATTAACATCATCAAAAAGATGAAAACCATAATGCCGATCAGTATGAAATACCCGTATTTAGAATGTAATTCTGGCATGTTGTCAAAATTCATCCCATAAATTCCGGCAATGAAGGTCAGTGGAATAAAAACCGTAGCAATAATGGTCAGCACTTTCATGACTTCATTCATTTTATTGCTGATGATGCTCATGTACATATCCAACAAACCCCAAACCATCTCTCGATACATTTCAATACTTTCATTGACCTGGACAATATGATCATATAAATCTCTTAAAAAATTGTGCGTTTTTGCGTCAATAATATGATGTTCCATTTTATCAAGATGGCTAATAACCTCACGTAATGGAAATACAGAGCGTCTAATTTTCAGGACTTCACGCTTTAGACTTTGAATGGTCGTCGCTGTTTTGTTATTATCAGAATTACCCTCAAAAACCCGGTCTTCAATATCTTCAATTTTATCTCCGAAGGCTTCAATAACAGTAATATAATGATCGACTACAGCATCAATAATGGCATACATTAAGTAATCAGGTCCCAAACTACGTACGCGACCTTTTCCAGAAAAAATTCGCTCTCTCAAATCATTAAAAACATCGCCATCCGCTTCCTGAAAAGTCAATAGATAGTCTTCGCCAACAACCATACTGACTTGCTCATAAACAAGCTCTTCATTTTTAAAATAGAGCATCTTTAGAATAACAAACAAATAGTCATCAAATTCATCTATTTTAGGACGGTGCGTGGTATTTACAATATCCTCTAAAGTCAAAGGATGTAAACCGTAATGATTGCCTAATTTCTCAATTTCCGAAGTATTATTGAGTCCGTTGACATTAATCCAGGTTACTTGCTGCGTGCCCTTAAAATTGAAAGCTTCCTCCACCTTGTGAGTTTCAATTGTCGTGTAAGCTTCCTTGTTATAATTAATAATATCAATTATTGTTACTGCAGATTGCTTTTTACCTCTATAGTAAACTGTGCCTGGAGATCGGTTAACCGTTTTATAGGTTTTTTTCTTCTGTTTAGATTTCATTTGTGAATACGAGTGGTCAAGATGAGTTTAAAAGTAGAAAAACTTTTCCTTATAGTATAACTCAATTTATGAATATAAAATTACTATCGATTTAAGCGCCACCAGTCCTAAAAATCATCTATATTTGAAAAATTGAATTTAGGCTTGCTTTTTGATGTAATTTTGATTAATATGCAAGTTAATTTTTTACAAACTGTTAATTAAAATGGGAAGACCACCTACAAGACCGATCAAATTTAGAGACGGCTTCTATATAGAAATAAGAAATAAAGGAAAAACTACTGGAATTAAAATCCATAGAGATACCAAAGAACACATGATGCGTACTATTAAAGAGTATGAATTGACAAAAGATGTGATCATTTTGGGTGAATCTAAAAACGGAAAATGGGTAAACAAAAACCCCATACTTCATGTGGTTGAAGAAGAATAAGTCCTCATTCTCAACAACCTTCTTACAAAACATTACTACTCCTAAATAAAAAATTCATAAATTGTTGTGTTTTTAATTAAAAACCAATGATTTATGAATTTTTCTTCTTCAAATAATCCGCCATTTTATTTTTGGGCAGCAAGCGTTATCGCTTTGATTTGGAATGCATTTGGCGCTTACAGCTATGTCATGCTAGCGCTGTCGAATTCAGAACAACTAAACGAAATTCCTAATACCAATCAGAACATCGACGCCGTACTTCCTGCTTGGTATATTTCAGCATTTGCCATTGCGGTATTTGCAGGATTACTGGGATCTATTTTCTTATTGATTCGTAAACGTTGGGCTTATTTTGTTTTCAGCATTGCACTTCTTTCCACAGGGATTCAACAATTTTATGTATTGACGGAAATTAATCCTAGAGATATTTTTTTAAGCTTGAGCAGTATTGTCATCGCTGTGTTCCTTGTATGGTTTTCTAGGCGCGCCATAGAAAGAGAATGGCTTAAATAATACCATCTTCTCTAAACCAATTTATTCTAACGATTCAAATTCCACCATATTTAGAATTAATCCTGAAGCTGGGGCTATATAATTCATCACTTCTGTACTTTCTGCCTGGAGACTTTCGACAATATAATCTAAGGTAATTTGGTTTTTACCCAATTTAACAAGCGTGCCCATCATCGTCCTAATTTGATTATAACCAAAACCTTCTCCCTTAACCGTTAGTAAATACGATTGCTTCGGAAAAAAACTTGCACTGATCATATCATTATCAGTCAAATCGCAGGATTCGACCGCTCGTAAATACAATCCATTTTCTGAAATATTTGAACAGTACCCTTTAAAATTATGGATGCCTTCAAAAAGTTTGGCGCCTTTTGTCATTAACTCAATATCCAAGACATCTCTAAAGGTGGTCATAAGGGAAGCACAAAACGGATGCGACTTTTGACCGTGCGCAAACACGTACACATATTCCTTCATCTTGGCGTTCTGAATGACATTAAAACCCTTATCAACTTCCTGCATGGACAAGGCTCTAATATCTTGTGGCAAGTAATAATTGAACTGCTCCAAAAAAGCATCAAAATCCAAAATCGCTTCTTCCATGAATAGCTCAAACGCAGTGTTGCTAGCAGAAACCATGGCATCTGTTCTCCCTACGGCCAGTGTTTTAAATTTTTTATTCTTGTCAAAAACGAAGTTTAACGTTTTGTCAATTGCCAAATGCAAGGTTCTGAGATTTGGTTGTTTTTGCCAGCCATGATAACGAAACCCCAAATATTGGATTTTTATGAGGTAAAAAAAGTTTTGATTCATGGCGTCAAAGTTATAGACAATAAAATCAATTTAAGAATTAGATCGAAAACATCCTATTTACATTAAGTTGAAATCGAAATTGAAGTTGGTCTGTCCGAAATCAAGGAATTCAATTATTTCCTCTCTCGATTTTTAAGAACAACTTCAATATCGGAGAGTTTAAATCCTTTGGCTTGTAGCAACATTAAATAATGAAAGAGCAAATCGGCACTTTCATTTAAAAACAAGTCGTCATTGTCGTCTTTCGCTTCGATAACCACTTCCACGGCCTCCTCGCCTACTTTTTGGGCCAGTTTGTTGATCCCTTTTGCAAAAAGCGAAGCTACATATGAATCTTCTGGTTTTGAATTGGTGCGGCGCTCTTCAATGGTTTGTTCTAAACTGGAAAGAAATCCAAAATTTGAACTGTTATTTTCATTCCAACAGGTGTCTGATCCTTTATGGCAGCATGGACCTTCTGGATGTGCTTGAATCAATAAGGTGTCATTATCGCAATCTAATTTGAAGTCGACCACGTTTAGAAAATTCCCGCTTTCTTCGCCTTTGGTCCATAAACGTTGTTTACTGCGACTGTAAAAAGTGACTTTTCCGGTTTCTTGAGTTTTGTTAAAAGCCTCTTCATTCATATAGCCTAACATCAGAACATTTTTGGTGGTTGCATCTTGAATGATGGCAGGAATTAAGTTGTCGGAGTTATATTTTAAATTCATTATTATTAAGTTTTTTTTGCCACGAATACACAAATGACTTTCAATATGTTGCCTTAAATTAAGACTAACACCATCCATGACATTCACTTGTAAATTGTTGTTTTATTTTTGGTTTATTTTTTATAATCTTACTTCTATATTATTTTTCATTAAGGCTTCCTTCAAGTCTATGATTTCAATTTCGCCAAAATGAAATACGCTCGCGGCAAGTGCGGCATCTGATTTTCCTTTTTGGAAAGTGTCCACAAAATGCTGGATTGTTCCTGCACCGCCCGAGGCAATTATTGGAATATTCAATGCGGTTGATAATTTAGCTAATGCTTCATTCGCAAAACCATCTTTAGTGCCGTCATGATCCATGGAAGTAAAGAGTATTTCGCCAGCGCCGCGCGTTTCAACTTCTCTTGCCCAATCAAATAAATTCAAGTCTGTAACAATGCTGCCACCTGCTAAATGAACGATCCACTCGCCATCAACTTGTTTCGCATCAATGGCAACGACCACACATTGACTTCCAAATTTATCGGCCAATTCATTGATCAGCTCCGGTCGTTTTATGGCGGAAGAATTAATAGAAACTTTATCGGCTCCAGATTTCAACAATACATCAACATCTTCAACTGATGAAATCCCACCGCCAACCGTAAAGGGAATATGGACTTGTTCGGCCACTTTCACAACCATTTCCAAAGTTGTTTTTCGTCCTTCCAAAGTTGCTGAAATATCAAGAAACACCAATTCGTCTGCCCCTTTCTCAGCGTATCGTTTTGCTAGTTCAACAGGATCTCCCGCATCAATCAGATTCACGAAATTGACACCTTTTACAGTGCGTCCATCTTTTATGTCCAAACAAGGAATAATTCGTTTTGTAAGCATATTTTTTCTGCCCAAGCAGGATTTTAATTAATATTCTTATAAAAAGCGTTCCAAGTCCTGTAAACTAATTCTGTTCTCATAAATTGCTTTTCCGATGATGACGCCTTCACAGCCTAATTCCTTCAATTTCGGCAATTCATCAATATGTGAAATGCCACCAGAAGCAATCAGTTTTATAGATTGACCGGAACTGCTATTTGAACATTCGGCAATAATATTGCGATAGAGCTCAAATGATGGTCCTTCTAACATGCCATCCTTGGCAATATCAGTACATACAACATATTGTACTTTTTGTCGTTGATAATTTTTGATGAATGGAATGACCTCAAAGCTACTCTCCTCCTGCCAACCATTTATGGCTATTTTCCCATTGTTACAGTCTGCTCCTAAAATAATTTTTGCTGATCCGTATTTTTCAATCCAGAACTCAAAAGTCTTCTGATCATTCACGGCGATACTTCCGCCAGTTATTTGTTTGGCCCCCGAGTTGAACGCAATATGAAGATCTTCGTTGGATTTTAGACCGCCGCCAAAATCAATTTTCAAGGTTGTTTTTGAAGCGATTTGCTCCAAAACCTTGTAATTGATAATCTGTTTTGCCTTAGCACCGTCCAAATCGACGAGATGTAAGTATTCGATCCCTGAGGATTCAAATTGCTTTGCGACCTCTAACGGATTTTCGTTATATATTTTTTTTGTGTTATAATCTCCTTTTGTCAAACGGACACATTTTCCGTCTATAATATCTATTGCTGGGATAATTCTCATGTTGATTTTTGATTGTCGATTTTTGATTTTAAAATAGTAAGTTCTAATCTTTCAGTAAGTTCTTTTTCATAACGCTAGATTAGGATGTTTCCAAATCATTTAACTTCTAATAGTTCTTTAGTAATTCTAATATTAGATATCTAACCTTAAAAAATTAGCTAATATCCGCGCTCCTTCTGTGCTGCTTTTTTCTGGATGAAACTGGACACCATAAAAATTGTCTTTTTTCAATGCGGAACTATAAGTGACACCATAGTTGGTTTGCGCGATCGTGTGCTCACATATTTCGGCATAATAACTGTGCACAAGATACATATAGGCATCGTTTTTTATGTCCATAAATAAATTTGATTTCAAATTAAAAATCGTGTTCCAGCCCATTTGTGGAACTTTTACTGAGTCAGGAAAACGTTTGACATCCACATCAAAAACTCCTAAACCTTTTGTATTACCTTCTTCCGTGGCATTGCATAACAATTGCATCCCTAAACAAATACCCAAAACGGGCTGCTTGAGCGCCGGAATTAATTCATCTAATCCCGAATTTTTAAGCATTTCCATGGCACTATGGGCATGTCCAACACCTGGGAAAATCACTTTATCAGCTGCTTGAATATGTTCTATATTATTACTCAAAAGAGGATTAAAACCTAAACGATTGCAGGCAAATTGAACGCTTTTGGTATTTCCTGCACCGTAGTCTATTATTACAATGTTCATTTAAATTCAAATTTTTAAATAACAAATACAAACCCCAGACTAAGTATTGGATTTTGGTACTTGAAATTTGATTTTACCCTATAGCATTCCTTTCGTCGAAGGCAAAATCATTTTCTCCAGATCGCGTTTGATCGCCATTTTGA
>JBARDR010000369.1:0-1758 GCA_049795335.1 Gelidibacter sp.
GGTAATGGTTGTAAAATTAGCATTGGATTCAAAAAGCATTTCCGGTTTCCCGATGCAAACTTTATGCACATTCTTTTCAATGGCATGAATGCAATTGTTGAGTTTTGGAAGCATACCGTCGGAGATGATTTGATCATCAATTAAACTTTGATAGTTTTGTGTGGTAATCTGTTTGATGACCGAATCTTCATCATTCACATCTTTTAAAACACCGTTTTTTTCAAAGCAGTAATACAATTCCGTTTGATAGTGATCGGCAAAACCAATCGCCAATTCAGAGGCAATCGTATCGGCGTTGGTGTTTAAAAGTTGTCCTTTTTGGTCGTGGGTTAAAGCACAAAACACGGGCGTAAGGTTGTGTTCCAA
Source organism: Gelidibacter sp. (assembly GCA_049795335.1). GTDB lineage: Bacteria > Bacteroidota > Bacteroidia > Flavobacteriales > Flavobacteriaceae > Gelidibacter. Next base: position 367 of record JBARDR010000369.1, read on the forward strand.
TAAGACTTGAAGGATTTTTGTATTTACTTTCTCGACATCGCCGACAAATCCGTAATCGATCATTTTTATGGGACGCTTTTTTGAAACGATGGTATTGCCATCTGCACCCGAAAATCCGATGGCATTGCATTTTTTCGATTGTAGTTTTGCGACGATGTTTTTATTTATTTTTCCTGCATAAACCATCGTGATTAGGTCCAATGTGGCTTTATCTGTAATGCGTCTGCCGTCAATCATTTTAACTTCAAGAGCTAATTTGTGCGCAAGTTGTGTTGCTAATTTGCCGCCACCATGAATCAATATTTTTGGCGAATCAATAGCTGCAAAAGCGTCTAGAAAAGACGATAAGACCGCTTCATTATCAATAATATTTCCACCTATTTTTACGATTTTGAGTGTTTTCATCCCATCCAAACCCTCCCGAAGGGAAGGCGTTTTTTAAATGTTATATGTTTTCTAAAATATTTTTCAGTACGACCTGCGCTGCAAATGTCCTGTTATTCGCTTGTTTGATGACGATGGAATTGGTGCCATCTAAAACCGCATCTTCTACCACCACGTTCCTTCTAACCGGTAAACAGTGCATAAATTTAGCGTTGACCAATTTTTCTTGGGTCATCATCCAATTCGGATCTTGGTTTAGAATTTTGCCATAATCTTTATAATTGCTCCAGTTTTTGACATAGACAAAATCGGCGTCTTTTAGAGCGTCTTCTTGATTATGATTGATGGGTAGGTGTTTAGTGATGTTTGCATCAAGCTCATAACCTTCCGGATGTGTGATGGTCAAATCGACTTCCATCTTGAGCATCATTTCCACAAACGAATTGGCAACGGCCTGAGGCAATGCTTTTGGATGTGGCGCCCAAGAGAGAACGACTTTAGGTTTGCGTTTATCCGAAAGTTCGGTAATAGTAATAGCATCTGCCAAAGCCTGTAAAGGATGCGCTGTGGCACTTTCCATATTCACAATTGGGACGGTGGCATATTTTATAAAACTATTCAAAATGTATTCTGAAGCATCTTTCGCTTTATCTGTAAGCGTTGGAAAGGCGCGCACGGCAATGATATCGGCATATTGAGAAATCACTTGTGCGGCTTCCTTGATGTGTTCAGAACTATTGGCATTCATGATGCTGCCATCTTCAAATTCGATGTTCCAAGCGTCGTTAACATTGAGGATGCTCACGTGCATTCCTAAGTTACGTGCAGCTTTTTCGGTGCTTAATCGCGTTCGTAAACTCGCGTTGAAAAACAGCATCACTAAGGTTTTATTTTTTCCTAATTCCGAAAATTCAAAAGGCTGCATTTTAAGTAAAATCGCCTCCTTTATCAGTTCAGAAAGATTTGAAATGTCTTTTATTTCGGTGTATTTTTTCATCGAAAATTTAT
>JBARDR010000370.1:0-3799 GCA_049795335.1 Gelidibacter sp.
GCCAACTACTTTTCCCAAGATGGTATTTTGGATATGAAAAATGAATATGAGCGTTTTAACATCCGTAATAGTGTGGATGTGAAAGTTTCTGATCGTTTTAAAATGGGAAGCAATATTGTTTTTAGTAATGCTACAAAATACAATGCCGAGGATGCTGCATGGTTTCAAGCCTATTTCGCAGTTCCGGTTTTACCAGTTTATGATCCCTTAAATACGATGGCAAAGCCAGTGGCTTATTCGGACGCTACGAGACTTGGATACCGAAACTCTCAAAATCCATTTCCAACAATGCGATACAATGAAAATCAGTTGAAAATCAGGAAATTACTGACCAATATTTATGCGGAGTATTATTTTATACCAGCGAAGTTGTCGATAAAGACCTCTTATTATAATGACTATTCTTCCATTGAAGAACGCAATGTGAGATTGCCGTATTTCATTTCAGAAAACTCACAACGTGAAATATCTTCCATTAGAAAAGCACAAGGAACTTATTCCAATCAAATTTGGGATAATGTTGTCACTTACAAAGATAATTTTGGCAATCACGGTCTAACCGTATTAGGAGGTACATCCTATAGAGATGAAGCAGTCCATAATCTTTCAGCCACAGGTGAAAATATTACAGGTATTGACTATGAAAGTTCATGGTACTTGGATTTTGCCGATAAAGATTCGTTTAAGGGCAATGTCAGCGATAATGGTGGTCGTGTTTATGGGGTTTCTTATTTTGGAAGGGCGGAATATAATTATAAAGACCGCTATTTGCTGAATGCTACCATAAGAGCAGAAGGCGATTCAAAATTTACGGCTAACAATTGGTTATACACGCCAGCATTCGGTTTGGGTTGGGTCCTATCTGAAGAAAATTTCATGCAGGACAACGGTGTTTTTGATTTCCTAAAGCTAAGATTAAGTTACGGTAAATTAGGTAACGGTAGCTTAGGCAGAAGTTCTGGTACACGTACCGTGAGTATTGTGCAGACAGATATTGGAGACCAGCCCGTAAGTGGGATTGTGTCAACGAGTAACTTTTCCAATTTAGAATGGGAAGTTACAGAAGAAAAGGATTTTGGTGTTTCAGCGAGACTATTCAACAACCGTTTGACTTTGGAAGCCGATTATTATATCAGAACTACTGATAATGCGGTCATTCCTGTCATTCAGCCCATCTCTAATGAAATTGTCCGAAAAAATGCAGGGGTGTTCAGAAATCAAGGCGTGGAGGTTAGTTTAGACTACAATCAAATGCTCAATGAAAACTGGAGATTTAACATTGGAGCTAACTTTTCTACCTTAAAAAATGAAGTGATTCGATTGTCAGATGACCAAGAATATATAGATAGTGGTACTTTTGAATTCCGTCAACGTACCCGGGTTGGAGATCCCATACGCGCTTTCTATGGTTATGAAGTCGTGGGCGTTTACCAAAACGCAACAGAAGTTCAAAATGATCCGATTGCAGTAGCCAATAACTTAGTTCCGGGCGATTTGAAATTTCGTGATGTTAATGGCGACGGCATTTTAGATGGGGACGATCGCATGGTTTTAGGATCCTATCTACCATCCTTTATGTATGGCGGTAATTTAGGCGTGAGCTATAAGAATTTTGATTTTTCCTTGAATTTTTCCGGACAAAGTGGAAACAAAATCTTAAACCGTAAAAGAGGAGAGGTTGTTTATACGAGTGATACCAATATGGATGCTGATTTAGCCATCAATCGTTGGCATGGCGAGGGAACTTCTAATTCCTATCCCTCTTCAGCTGGTTTAAGAAAAGGTTGGAACCAAAATTTAAGTTCCTACTTAATTGAAGATGGGTCTTATTTCAGGATTCAAAACATTCAATTGTCCTATACCGTTAAATCGGGTTCGTTGTTAGGCAAAAACATGCCAGAAACACGATTGACTTTTACTGCAGAACGTCCATTTACCTTCTTCAAGTATAACGGGTTTGATCCGGAAGTTCAAGATGGCATCGACAGACAAACATATCCTGTACCAGCAGTTTACACAATGGGAATCAATATCAAAATTTAAAAAATGCACCATATGAAGTGAGCATGCAAAAGATTATAACATTCTTGGGAATGTTTAATAACGAACTGCATGTGACCATTAAAAAGCAATAAAAATAAACACATGAAAAATATAAACTACTTATTAAATCCGCTAGTATTTGTGCTAGTTGCAGGTTTGTGCTTTACATCTTGTGAAGACAAGCTCAAAGAACAAGACGGTCAGTTAGGAACAGGAGATCTTGATTATACCAAAACCGGTGACATGATTTTACCTTTAATTGGTGCCTACGGACAAATTTACTCCAGAGGTTGGGAAGATCCATTGCTGTTAGGTGTAAGAGGTGACGATGTTAATGCAGGTGGATTGGGAGACCAACAACAATTTGCGGATACCGACCTATTCAATTATGATAAAAATTATTGGATGTACAATTCACTTTGGACCAATATGTATAGCGACATTCTTGATATTAATAATGCCCGTGAAACCATACAGACTTACAAGGATTTTGCACCGGAAAGTGCCTACGCCAAAGCCGATCAATTTATGGCAGAAACAAAAGTTTTGAGTGGTTGGACGCATCTTCAAATGGCACGGGTATGGGGCCCGGTTTTTATCATTACCAAATCGGATGTTTCTGATGATTTGGCAAATGGTGTTGCAAGTCAGGCGGAGGTCATGCAATATGTATCTGATTTGATGGATGAAACCATTCCTAATTTACATGACCTGCGACCAAACCAGCGTACTGACGTTCCTGGAGGAGTTACAAAATACACGGCATTGGCTGTAAAAGCAATGGCAAACTTGGAACTTGAAAATTATCAAGAGGTTGCCAATGCTGCTGGAGCGATTATCAATTCAAATAAATTTATGTTGTTTAACGATTTTTACGAGTTATTTAAAAAACCTGGGGAATTGAGCGATGAGAATTTATTTGAATTCCAATTCTCTGATTATGGTTCGGCCACAGGATCGGTCAATAACCATGAGTATGGACCATTTGGACCTGAAAACTGGACGCCAGCAAGAACAGGAGCGAGTGCTGGATGGGGATTTTATGAGCCGAGTTTGAAATACATCAAATTTATGTTGGATAGAAATGATAAGGTCCGTCTGCAAACCAGTGTTTTATTTACAAATCGTGGGATTGCTGACCTTAAAACCGATGCGGCTTATGCGACTCTTCCATCTTGGATCTCTAACACCACTCCCGATGGAGATGTGATTAATGATTTTAACAGAGCCAAATTTTCCAGTGGAAAACACTATTTACCCTCCAATCAATTGACGGATGGACGTAATGATTACGGTTCAGGTAAAAACTTTATTGTGATTCGTTATGCTGAAATTTTATTGATGTATGCCGAAGCCTTAACCAAAGGTGCCAACGGTAACGGCATGACTGCTGACCAAGCTGTAAACTTAGTGAGACATAGAGCGGGTTTAGGCGACTTGTCTGGAGTTACTCATGCTCAGGTTATGGACGAAAAATTTGCTGAATTAGCGATGGAATGGGGAGTTCGATATTTCGACTTAATCCGTTTGAAAAATTATGGCGAATTGAGCTATGACGGCAGAGTCTTTACAGCAGATAAAGCCCTGCTGCCTTATCCTCAGGCACAAGTGGACTTGTTGCCATTGGGGAATCAATAAAATAATTCACTTTATAAATCATATAAAAATGAAAAAATTTAATAAACTCATTCTCGGATTATTTGCAATGGTTTTCATGGTGTCCTGTTACGAAGGAATTGATCCCATCTCTGAAGTG
>JBARDR010000371.1:0-2818 GCA_049795335.1 Gelidibacter sp.
TCTTCTACCTATTTAGATAAGCACTTCTCAATAAATAGAGTTTAGTGATCATCATATTTGCTTTCTTATTACCAGTTTTCATGATTAGATGGAACACTACACGTCATTTTCCCTATTTCACCATTCCTGATAATTGCTAATACATAGTCATATTCTATGTGCGAACAAGTTTAAACTAAGTCTTATTCGTGCGTTCTTTCTTCTGAATAGCACATTACAAGTATTCAAGAGGGTCAGGCTCTTTAATTGACCACCCAATCAAAAATAACATCTTCCCCATTTCATTTTTAAAAAAATAAATAAAGAAATTATTTTTATTTAGACTCATTCTTAATAGATTTGCGAAATGTTTTTTAATCCTTTGGAAACTAAAAATCAATTCAAAGTCCAGATATCATAACGAGAGTGTAACATAAAAAGATGAACATGAAGAGTATTTTAACTTTTATCCTAGCTATTACAATCGGAAGTCCAATTTTGGCACAGAACAATGTGTTTTTAGATAAAGATTTTTGGAGTAGCAAACCAAGTATTGAAACCATTGATTTAAAAATCAAGGAAGGCCATGACATTTCACAAGCCAATGCCAGCAATTTCGATGGGGTTGCCCAAGCCATTTTACAAGAAGCCCCAAATGCGTCGATTGAATATGCCATTTCCAAAAAAGGAAACGATGTCAACAAATTAACCCACGACGGCAGAACCTATATTTTTTGGGCCGCGAATAAAGGGAACGTGGAATTAATGCAATTTCTTATTGATAACGGTGCAAAAACAGATATTACCGATGATAAAGGGAGTAGCATTATCAATTTTGTTGCAGGATCAGGTCAGCGAAATACAAAAGTGTATGATTTGCTTATAAAATATGGCGCAAATCTTCAAAAGGACGTCACACCTACTGGTGCTAATGCCTTATTATTGGTCGGTCCCCACGACACTGATTTTAGTTTGATCAATTACTTCATTTCAAAAGGTTTGGATTTGAATAGTGTGGATGCCGATGGTAATGGGATATTCAATTATGCTGCCAGAACAGGAAATATTGCTTTGATGAATCAATTACTTGAAAAGGGTGTCAAAGGCAATGACAATGCTTTCATTTTCGCAAGTCAGGGCGCACGTGGTACTACAAATGGCATTGAAGTGTATCAGTTTTTAGAAAGCGCTGGATTAAATCCGACTGCGGTTTCAAAAGATGGCGAAACAGCACTGCATACCTTGGCTACTAGAAGTAAAGATATGGCGATCATCAACTATTTCATTAAAAAAGGTGCCGATGTAAATCAAGCTGACAGCTTTGGAAACACGCCATTTATGATTGCTGCCAGTAAAAACAGTCTTGAAACCTTGACTCTTTTTTCCAAAACAGTCAAAAACATCAACCAAACCAATAAAAAAGGCGAATCTGCTTTGGCTTTGGCGCTCGCAAACAACACCTCTGATGTCGTCGCATTTCTTTTAAATAAAAAAGCAAACACGTCGGTTTTGGATGGCAATGGCAATGATTTAACTCCCTATTTAATGCAATCCTATACCGTTAAAAACGAAGACGATTTCAACAAAAAGTTAACTTTATTAGAAAAAAGAGGATTCAAATTTGGTAAACCACAAGCCAACGGAAACACCTTATACCATTTGGCTCTGGACAAAAACGATGCGGCGACCCTTAAATTTATCCAACAATTCAAAGCTGATGTAAATGCCAAAAACAAAGAAGGCATTACGCCGTTGCATAAAGCAGCAATGAAAGCAAATGACACGGAAATTTTAAAATATTTAGTGTCAATTGGAGCGAAAAAAGATCTGATAACTGATTTTGATGAAACCGCTTTTGATTTGGCTTCTGAAAATGAGCTATTACTAGGACAAAATATGTCTTTAGATTTTTTAAAATAGACTAACAGACCTGTCAGGTTTTGAAACCTGACAGGTCTAAAACATTAACTGAGAAGCTAAAAAACAACATGAAAATAAAACAAATTATATTTTTAAGTCTAGTCCTCTTCGGACTGATGTCATTTACGGCTAAAGCACCAACAACAAAGTACAAATGCATGATCCAAATGACCAATTATACTGGCGAGGGCGCCTATATCGTGATTTCATTGATCAATCCAAAAGGGGATTATGAAAAAACCTTGTACGTTCAAGGCGATGATGCGCAATGGTACAACACGATTGAGGATTGGTGGAAAAAATTCCATGGTAAAAAACGCTCAAATTTAGATGCCATTACCGGAGCAACCGTTTCTGGCGGTGGACGAAACATAACCGTAATTGACATTGATGATTCGAAAATAAACGCTGGCTATAAAATCCGTTTTGAAACCGCTGTGGAAGATCAAAAGTACTACACCAGTGATGTGGAGTTTGAATTGACTTCAGAAAGCGTTAAAAGTAAAAAAGACGGTACAGGATTTATCCGTTATGTGCGGATGATGCCGAATTAGAAAAGTTGAAGCTCGAAGTTGGAAAGTTCGAAAAAACCTTTAAAGACCTGTCAGGTTTTCAAAACCTGAAAGTTCTGACCTCAGTTTGAAAATTTTTATTAAGACGTTTAAATGTCAATAAGAAGCAACTCAAGTCTTGATTCTTTGTTCTAACAGCGAAGCGGCGTTTGCTGAGCTTGTCGAAGCATCTTGATTCCCTTCGACCGACACCAATAAATTAAGACGATATAAAAATATGACCATATCCATTTGGAGATATAGCCATCTTGCACTGGCCGTATCTTCTTTTGTTTTTATCTTCATGGCCTCCGTAACTGGGATTATTTTGGCGTTTCAGCCAATTTCAGAACAGATTCAGCCGTATA
>JBARDR010000372.1:0-2113 GCA_049795335.1 Gelidibacter sp.
AACTCTTGGCTTCCTAAACATGGTAATTAAGAACACAAATAACGCAATAAAAATCGCTATCCGCGCTATATAATCACCTGCTCTTGTGTAAAAAGTTATTTTGTCATTGGCAGTCACTGTTCCTGACAAAGCCCCTTGAGTGCCATAGGCTAAAGAGGAAGTTATTTCCCCTTTGGCGTTGATCAGTGCGGAGATGCCTGTATTTGCACTTCTCACAATGTCCCGACGCGTTTCTATCGCGCGTAACCGTGCATAACTTAAATGTTGTTTATGGCCTTGGGTTTCACCCCACCAGGCGTCATTAGTAATGATGGCTAAAACACTCGCGCCGTTCTGGATGTAGCCTGTGACGAATTCGCCATAAACCGATTCGTAGCAAATGATGGGGGCCACTTTTAAATTTGGATTGTTTGTATTAAAAACACTGCGTTCTTCCTGTGTGGTTTTCATGGCCAGGGTACCACCCAGATCAATCATAAAATCGCCAATCAGAGGTTTTAAAATGCTTTGGTACGGCAATGTTTCCACCCCAACGACTAGTTTTGATTTATGATATAATTGTACACTATCACTGGTATTCAGGAGCATGGCGGAATTATAGTCGTCATACCAAAAACCATTTCTGTGGAAATTGGATTGTTTTTTTACAAGTGATTCGTCCGTAATGAAATTGATAAAGGAAATTCCAGTTAGAATGCTAATATTTGGGTGTTCAGAAATATAAACGTCCAGCTTTCTTTTAAAATACGCATCGTCTAACTGATTGATTTTAACATTGTCGGCAAAGACTGTTTCTGGAGCGACGACGAGATCGGTTTGTGGAGTGATCTTGGTGTCAGTTAACTTCAATAATATGTTGGCAATGTCTTCATTAGGCACGTTATATTTTTCAGAATACGGATCAATATTCGGCTGCAAAGCAATCACATTCATCTGTTCACCTTTAAACTTATAAGTGTAATAGATTGCTAAGGATATTAAAATCGGTAAAACGATCACACTCAAAATAACAATGCCATTGGTTTTGATGCTTTTTATAGAGTTCTGCACTTGATATTTAAGAACCAGTTTATAAACCAGAATATTCACGATCCACACCCATAGCGTGCCGCCAAAGGTTCCTGTGTATTCATACCATTGGATCCACGTGAAATATTCGGAAAAGCCATTGCCTAAATTTAGCCATGGCCATGAAAAATCCCATCCTAAATGTAGTTTTTCAAAAGCCATCCATAAGCACACCAAAAACAGGAGACTGATGTTGACTTGGGCACGATTGGCAATGCTATGATAGATGACTATCAAGAGGGCCATGAGCATGGAGTTAACCAAAATGGCAAAACTTGCCCCGAACACATCAGCATATTGCAGCCAATTGGTGGATATAAAGTTCCAAATAACAAAAGCGATGTAACTGTATCCGAAAATCGACCATTTCTTCCATTTAACATCAGAAGTCCTAATATGGCGTTCCAATAATAAAAGCGGCACAAATCCAATGAATAAGAAGACTGGAAATCCGTAAGTTGGCCAACCAAATGCTAAAAGTAATCCTGAAAATAGGGCTAAAAGGAAGTGTTTCATTGTGGAAATTTACAAACAAAATATGACATCATTGAAGCTGGCTATCTAAAAATATTGAAATCCAATTTTATAGAAAACACGTTGGAGTAGAGGGCCGCACTTTGGTCGCCAATATCTGTAAATGCATAATCGATGGCAATCCCTCGGTATTTAAAACCAACGCCGAAATTAGGTTGAAAAGTCAGGTTTTCCGAATTGTCCAATTGCAGTTCATTTTGAAAATTACCGACCCCTGCTCTTAAAAAAACCAAATCGGTATACCCAAACTCAAATCCGAGAGACGGTGTAATACTGGCGATTGAAGTGGAGATGATATCATTGTTTTGTTCAAAACGCACATTAAGATCTAAAGCAGTGACCAATGAATAGTCATAATGGAACACCAATTTTTTAGACATTCCCAATTGTAGTTTAGGGATAGTCAGCTCGGTAGATTCCGGAACTTCCTGATTTTGACCTGCCACGGCATCTTTTATAGCGGCGAGTTTATCCTTGTCAAAAGTCCAGGCGTTGAATGTTGTGGTAATAT
>JBARDR010000373.1:0-4275 GCA_049795335.1 Gelidibacter sp.
CCAATATTAGTCATAGCGTAATATTTTAACGTACTCATATTCTCCAAATAAGGAATGAATTTTGGATGCGCTTTAAAGTCGGCGTAGGCTTTATAACTTAATTCTGCCAAATTACTCATGACGTCTCTGTTATCAGGAGCCATACGCAAATCAGTATTACTCATTTTATTATAAACACCAGAGCTGATCAATTGCTCCAAGTTATATTGGGACGAATCTAAAGTTCCAAAATTAGAGCTAATCGTTTGTCCTTGGATGGTCAATTGCACTTCTTTACTTTCAATAGTTGGCCCTAAAGAGGCATAAAAGTTATGGGTTTTTCCGCCGCCACGTGCAGGCGGGCCACCACGACCGTCAAAGAAAATAGCAGTAACCTCATATTTACGTGAGATTTCCGTAAGGCGCTCTTTCGCTTTGAAAATTGCCCAGTTGGCCATTAAATAACCACCGTCTTTAGTACCGTCACTAAAACCGAGCATGATCGTTTGTTTGTTGCCTCTTGATTTTAAATGTGCACTGTAGGCAGGATTCGTGTAGAGTTCTTCCATAATCGCATGCGAGTTTTCCAAATCGGTAATGGTTTCAAAAAGAGGACCGATATCAACCGTCATATTTTCTGGGAAGGAGACCAGTTTTAACATGGCAAACAATTCCATGACATGCAGTGTGGATTGGTTGTTACTGATGATGTATCGGTTGCATGCCTTTTCGCCATTCGTTTGTTGAATGGTTTTTATGGCTTCGATGGTTTTTAAAGTTTTAAGAGTGTCTTCATCGGTAATCATGGATAAATCAATTGTCCCGTTGACGTTTGTGAGCACCTCGACTTTTTCTTGTTGTGATAAATCGAAATAATTTTTCGGGAAAATCGTGTCGCCATGGTCCAATAGCGTTTGTACTAAATTATTAAACACTTTTTCATGGGCGCGACTGTCCTGACGGATATCTAAGGTTGAAAAATGAAAGCCGAAAATATGGATTTTATTGAGCAAGCTGTTAATATCAGAAACATATAAGGAATTATCCCTTTGGACGATGAGGTCTTTAATGGCATTCAATTCTGCTTTAAAACCCGCCAAAGTCAATTCAGATGGATTGCCAATTCTGAGTGTATACAGTTCTCTTTCAAGCATTGCCATACTGTCTTCAACGCCTCTAAATGTTAGTTTTCTCTTTAAACTTCTAATGTCACGATAATAATTCTTAATGATGGTTTCCCTTAAGCGCTCTGCAACTTTTAACGTGATTTCAGGCGTTACAAATGGATTTCCATCTCTATCGCCACCTGGCCAGAAACCGATGTTGATGATGTCATTGGCTATTTCACTGCCATCAAAAATATTCTGTTGGATATAATCAAAAATATCTCCGAACGATTTGTAAAATACATTTTCCAGGTACCAGATGAGACTTACGGCTTCATCATAAGGTGTAGGTTTTTCATGCTTAAAGAAAGGTGTCTTTCCTAATTGTGCCAATAAATCATTGATGCGAAGCAAATCATTTTCTTTAATGGCCTCGGTCAAATCGGTAATAATTCCTAAAACCGAACCTGGATAAAATTGCGTGGGATGCGCGGTCAGGACAATACGGACTTTGAATTCTTCTAAGTGTTTTTGGAGCAACTCCAATTTATTTTCTGCCACCACGGTTTCTTTCAAACTTCTTAAAGTGCCAATGCCATCCATATTATTGACGATCGGAAAAGCGGCGTCTTCAATGGCGTCAAACAAAACTACTTGACGTTCGATATATTGAATAAAGCGAAACAATAAATTGATTTGACTTTCAGGAGTTCGTCGCGCTTGATATTTTTCGAAAAAAGTATTCACAATCGTGGTGGGATCGTTGCCATCGCTAAAACCTTTTTGACAGGTTTCATGAAACAATGGTAATAGAACGCCAGTTTTAGTGACGGCATCAAATGGCAAGGTCATGAAAATAGCATTGTAGATTTGATATTTCGATAAAACACTTTGATTAAAGCGTGTTAATTTTGGCTGTTTGGGCATGATTAATAGGAGTTAGAATCCCTAAAATTACTAAAGCTAATGGTAACACTTTAGCATCTGATAAAACTTTTGTGAAAAAATTAAATTATTTATGCTTAAGTGTTGATATCGCAATAAATAAGAGTTAAAGTGTTTAAATCATTGGTGAATTAAAATAGTTGATCAGAACTAAGATATTTACAGCATAGTTGCTAGTAATAAAGTGCCAACAACCAGAAGAATAAGTGATAAAAGTCCGCCAATAATCAAAAAATGCTTGAACTTATAAACTCCTGTTCCATAAATAAGGGTGTTGGTTTGATAGCCCATGGGCGTGAAAAAACTAAAATTTGCCGCAAACATTACTGCAAGAATAAAGGGTTTGGCGGGAAGGTCTAATCCTGAGGCGATGGTAATAGCTATGGGTGTTACGATAACAGCGGTCGCATTGTTGGACATAAAACCGCTCATAAACATCGTGATTGCAAAAAGAACACCTAAAACGATGATGTTGTTTTGGCCCGTAAGCAATTCCAATAGTTGCGCAGAAATCCAAAGGTCTGTTTCTGAATTGTTCATCGCAATACCCAACGGAATCATGCCGGCCAGCAAAAAAATAATTTGCCAATTGACCTTTTTATAAATCTTTGATAGATTGATACAATCCGTGATCAACAATAATGCAACGCCAGATAATGTACTTGCTAAAATGCTTAGAGCGCCAGTGGCAGCCAAACCGATAACCATTAACAGAGCAAATAAACTTACGGCACGTTTGTAAGGATTTATTTTGTAATCTTCCTCATGTTGTCGCATTACAATGGTATTATCTAAGGAATAAAGATATGTGATTTCATCTCCTTTTGCCCTTAGAAGTAGTTTATCTCCCGCTTGCAAATAGGTGTTTTTTATGATTTTTGGCAGATTTAGGCGCATGCCTTTTTGAAACTGATTTCTGTTTTGAATCCCCAAAGGTGTGGCCACATTAAAGAGCAGTCTTTTGATTTCTGAGAAGGATTTATCAATAAATACTGATCCAGGAAGAATTAATAATTCAACATAGCTGTATCCGTTTTTTTCATTATCACTATCTAGTTTAGGATCCACCTCTTCCTGAAAGTAGCGTTCCATTTCAGAAGTGAGCATAAAATCATCTTTTGAAATGGAGGCGTAGGCCTTCACATCGCTCAAAACCACTAATTTATCCTGTGCTCGTAATGTGGTATTTGGTCCTGGCGAATTATTGACAATATCATTACGGATAAGTTTTAAAACACGAATGTCTGGATTTTTATAAAATTTAGCTTCGGACATTGCTGTGCCAATAAGTTTGGACTCCGGTTTTACGGTAAGCGTAAACATAAAAGTATTGTCAACGTAAATTTCATGAAGCTGATCATTGCTGGATTTTGGCAACCATCGGCTGGCAAAGGTCATAAACACAATCCCAACAGCTAACAGAATAAGACCATACACGCTAAATTCAAAAAACGAAAACGGTTCTGCATCCAACTTAATAGCGATTGAATTCACCAAAATATTGGTTGAGGTTCCCATCAATGTACAGCTGCCGCCTAAAATACCTGCATACGAAATCGGCATCAATAATTTTGGTGCTGAAAAATTGTACTTTTCTGAGAGTTGCGCAATAATCTTGATAAAAATAACGACCACAGCAGTTGTGCTTATGAAGGACGAAATAGACGCAGAAATAAGCATGAAGGAAGGAACCATCAGTGCCATTGGCAAAACTTTTAATTTTTTGATGGATTGCGTCAACAGATCGATCACTCCGTTATCTTCGAGGCCAATGGCTAAAATCATCAGCATTAAAATGGTTATTGTTGCCGGACTGGAAAAACCGCTTATGGCTTCTTCAGGAGTGGTTAATTCAGATAAAACGAGTGCTACAATAATTAGAAATGCAATCTTATCAATAGGCAACGCTTCTGTTGCAAACAGCAGAATGGTTATGCCAAGAATGATAAATACAAGGATGATTTCAAAACTCATGGCTATACCATTTCAACATATTAATTAAAAACCAAAACCTAAGCCTACCTGAAGAATTCCAACTTCTTTAGATATAAAATACCCAGCATTTACTGAAAACGTATTTAAACTGCCTAACCAAAATCCGCCACCAAAAGAGTTGTGCCAAGTGTTTGAAGTGTCATCTGAAACCCAAACGCGACCATAATCAAAACCGCCAAAAACACCAATGGTAATGGGTGCTACGGCAGTAATGTATTCTTTTAAACGGAATTTAAGATCGGTGCTATGA
>JBARDR010000374.1:0-4287 GCA_049795335.1 Gelidibacter sp.
CCATAAACTTATGAAAGGTTGGTATTTGTGCACCGCTTTCGGTGGTTGTCCAATCGCTCCAAGAGGCTTCCAAACCGTTTATGGGCAGAATGTCCACCCACATTTGGAAGCTTTTTGGTTTTCCGGAAGTATCCAAATGCCACAGATATGAATCTCCGGGCGTGGTTCCTCCCGAGCTGTAAGTGACTAAAAGTGCCTCCTGGCCATTTTCCAAGGTAACCAAGCTGCGCTTCGTTCCAGGATCGAAAACTTTATAGGGCGCCACTAACCAAAACGAGTCATTGTTAAAATAAATGATTGCTTTTTCGATAAGCTCTTTGGAAGATTTATCTTCTACTTTAATATCGTTTTGAAAGGCTTCACTCTTAGAATTGTCGTTCAAATCGAGTTGTATTTTATAAGCTTTCCAATACACTTCACACGTATTTTCGGCCTTATTCCACTTGAAGTGATGTCTTTTATTGAAGGTCCATTCTATATAGTCCGTGTTTTTATAGGCGTCATAATCGAGGGCATTTAGCATTTTTGTCGCCAATTGTTCCGCTTGCGGACCTTCGATTCCTGTGGGTAAATCTTCATTATATTTAAAGTATAAAACACCAAATAAGAGCAGGGTAGGTAGCGTAAAAAAGACTATAATTCCCGCTACGATTTTTAATGTTTTCTTCGGACTTGCCACAGATGATTTTTTTTGTTAAAAATAGTTGTTGCAAATATAGTTGTTTCACAGAGACGCACTGAGTAAAACGAGATTCACAAAGAAATATGTCATAAAACTCTGTGTAGGTCCATGTTTCTGAGTGTAACCCTTTGAAATAACTCAGCCAGCAATCTAATCCAAAGCGTAATCTAACTTCAGTGCTGCTAATTTTTCACTCGAAAACAAACGTAATTCCTCAAAAAAAGAAGTGAATTCGGCTTCAAATTCCTGATAGAATTCCTTGAGTTCATCGGTAGCGCGATCCATTCCAACACTATTCTTGGTGCGTCTGTTCATGCCATTTAATACGTTTTGGATGCCTTCAATTTTCGCATAATTCAATAACCAGTTATCGGCAAACATATATGGCATCATGTTTTGTATGCGTAATGGGAGCAGATCGGCATGTATCCGAAGGGATTCATAGAAGTCATCCACATAAATTTTTAATGGTATTTCTGAATAGGAAGACCAGTTTTTAGCTAAAAAATGATCGTATAAAATATCGACAATTACACCACTATAATGACTGTATCGGGGATGTAAGCGTTTGGTACTTAATCTAACGGTAGGATGCGCATCGGTAAACGTGTCAATTTCGCGATGTAGAAGAACTCCAGCTTGAATGGTATTGGGATAATTTTGATACCGTTTACCTTTAATGCCGTCGGCAATAAAGTTTCCAATAGTGATCATTTGGTTGTCTCCTGAAAGGTAAATATGGGCTAAAAAATTCATTGGTCTAAATTACGGAATTGCTTTTTAGATTTCCGATTTTGTAATTGTATATTTGCTTTTCATTTAAAATTTTAGACATGACACTTATCAAATCAATTTCAGGAATACGTGGTACTATTGGCGGAAAAGTTGGCGATAATTTGACGCCAATTGATGCGGTAAAATTTGCAGCGGCTTACGGCGTATGGATCAAACAACAGCGAAACAAGGAAAATTACCGTGTTGTAGTGGGACGGGATGCGCGAATTTCTGGTGAAATGATCCAAAATTTAGTCATGAATACGTTAGTAGGATTGGGGATCCATGTGATTGATCTTGGATTGTCAACAACACCTACTGTTGAAGTTGCTGTACCATTGGAACATGCTGATGGCGGAATTATTTTGACCGCTAGCCATAATCCAAAACAATGGAATGCTTTAAAACTCCTCGACGCCAAAGGCGAATTTTTAAATGCTGCCGAAGGGGCCAAAATTTTAGAAATAGCCGAAAATGACCAAATGGATTTTTCAGAAGTTGACCATATTGGTAAAATCACAAAAAACGAGGCATATATCGATATTCATATTGATGAAGTTTTGAAGATGCCTTTGGTCAATAAGAAAGCGATTAGAGACGCCAAATTTAAAGTGGTGGTGGATGGTGTTAATTCTACGGGAGGGATTGTTATTCCCCTGTTATTAGAGCGTTTAGGCGTTGAGGCCATAAAATTGTATTGTGACCCGACGGGCCATTTCCCACATAACCCAGAGCCTTTAAAGGAACATTTACAAGATTTATCGGCGATGGTGGTTGCCGATAAAGCTGATTTTGGAATTGCGGTCGATCCTGATGTGGATCGTTTGGCTTTTGTGGATGAAAACGGGGAGATGTTTGGTGAAGAGTATACCTTGGTTGCCTGTGCTGATTATGTTCTTAGCAAAACGCCTGGAAATACGGTGAGTAATATGAGTTCAACCAGAGCTTTGAGAGATGTGACTGAAAAACATGGCGGCAGTTATGAGGCCAGTGCCGTTGGAGAGGTGAATGTTGTGGAGTTGATGAAGAAAAATCATGCCATCATAGGTGGTGAAGGTAATGGCGGAATCATTTATCCAGAACTTCACTATGGCCGTGATGCGCTTGTGGGTGTGGCGTTATTTTTAAGTTTGCTGGCAGAAAAGGAAATGTCTGTAAGTGCACTTAGAGCGACCTATCCAAATTATTTTATGGGCAAGAAAAAGATCGATCTGACCCCAGAAATTGATGTGGACGGTATTTTAAAAACAATGGAAGCGCGTTATAAAGATGAAAAATTGACCACTATTGACGGTGTTAAAATAGATTTTAGCAACAGTTGGGTGCATTTGCGTAAGAGTAATACCGAGCCAATTATCAGGATTTATACAGAGGCACCTTCACAAGTTGAAGCAGATGGACTTGCCGATCGAATAATTGCTGAAATTAAGGCTATCGCAAATATTTAGTACCTTTAAACGGAATTTAATGTTCATGAATCTGAGGCAGAAAGCTATCATTGAAATGAACATTAAATTAAATTCATCCCGCTATTGGACGGGATAAAATACTTGAAAATTTTAATTCGAATGATTTCAACAGCAACACCACTTTTAAAAACAACTGAACTCGAGCAATACTTTCAACAGTTCAGAAAACATATTATAGGCATTGATCAGGAATTTGAGACCCCTTACGGGAAGAAGAAAATTGTTTATACTGATTGGACAGCTTCCGGACGTTTGTACCGTCCTATTGAAGAAAAGTTGATGAATGTGTTTGGACCTTATGTGGCCAATACCCATACGGAGACGACCGTTTCTGGTACGGCGATGACAAAGGCTTATCACAAGGCAAAGCATATCATCAAGGATCATGTGAACAGCAATGATGATGATGTCTTGATTTGCTGTGGCAGCGGAATGACCGAAGCTATCAATAAATTTCAGCGTATTTTGGGTTTGAAAGTGCCTGAAAATATGCAAATGCACACGGTAGTTCCTGCTGAAATGAAGCCTGTTGTTTTCATTACGCATATGGAACACCATTCTAACCAGACGTCTTGGTTGGAAACCATTGCAAAAGTTGAAGTGATTCCTCCAGGAGAAGATGGCTTGTTCTGTATGGATAATTTTAAAGTACTTCTTGAACACTATAAAGATCATCCTATTAAGATTGCATCCGTCGTTGGTGGATCGAACGTGACAGGAATACAAACGCCATATCATGCCATTGCTAAATTGATGCATCAGAATGGTGGGGTTTGTTTTGTGGATTTTGCATGTTCTGCGCCTTATGTTCATATTGATATGCATCCGGAAGATGAAGAAGAAGCTTTGGATGCTATTTTCTTTTCGCCTCACAAATTTGTTGGAGGGCCAGGCACATCTGGCGTTTTGATTTTCAGTAAAAAATTGTACAAAAACATGATTCCTGATAGTCCAGGTGGCGGTACGGTAAGCTGGACCAATCCTTGGGGAGAACATAAATACATCGATAATATTGAAGATCGGGAAGATGGCGGGACTCCAGGATTCTTGCAAACCATTAAAACTGCATTGGCCATTAAGTTGAAAGACCAAATGGGTGTGGACAACATCCTAGAACGCGAACATGAGATTATCGATTATATTTTCATGAAACTAAACGCCATAGACAATGTTAATATTCTTGCGGGTCAGCATCAAGACCGATTGGGAGTGATTTCTTTTTATATTGATGATTTGCACTTCAATTTGGGCGTAAAGATTTTAAATGATCGATTCGGAATTCAAACACGAGGTGGTTGTAGTTGCGCAGGTACTTACGGGCATTTCCTATTGCACGTTGATGTGGAAATGTCTAATGAACTG
>JBARDR010000375.1:0-3218 GCA_049795335.1 Gelidibacter sp.
GAATACTGAAGGCGGAACCGTAAATAGATATTCGGCATCATAAAATGCTTGAGTTAAAACCGAAAGTATGCCATACACCTTGCTGCCTTCCTTGGAGCAAATGCGCAGTGCCACTTCTTTTTGGAACATGCCTGAAAACTCTGGAATTTGATCGCGCATTTCCAAAGTTTTGAACAGAATTTGCGATGAAATGTTATAAGGAAAATTCCCGATGATGGCGAAAGGCTGATCTCCAAAAACGTCTTTTAAGTTATACTTTAAGAAATCTTTTTCAATGATGCGATCGGCAAGATTTAGATAGTTTTTTTGAAGGTAATCTACCGATTCGGTGTCAATTTCAATGACATGCGTTGTGATGTCTTTTTTAAGCAAATACTTGGTCAAAACGCCCATGCCTGGACCAATTTCCAATACATGATCATAACCTTTAAAGGAAAGTGAATCGGCAATTTTTTCCGCAATACCTTCATCAGTTAAGAAATGCTGACCCAAATGTTTTTTTGCTCTGACTTGATTATCTTTTGACACGAATTTGAAGGTTTTGAAATGGTTAGAAGCTTGAAGCACGGAGCTTGAAGTTAGAAGTACGAAGTTAGTTAGAATTTTTTTTGCATAGGCGAAGTTGTTTGTTTTTCTCGCAAAGGGAAAGAGGTGCAAGGTTTCAGAATGGGAAGAGTCACTTCTCTTTATTCTTTTCTCAGTTTTATAATTAATTAAACTTTACTGAGTATTCATCAATAACTTCCAATTCTGTGCGAAAAGCCAAAACCTTGTCGCCAAAGATTTGGAAACCGACGTCACGCAGTTTATCGGCATCGTTTTTATAATAAGTTTCCAGTGCTTCACGAGATTTTGCTCTGTATTGCACAGAATAGGTAACACTGCCTTCGGGATCGTTGACCAGAACTTTAGTCAGTTTTGCTTCAGTAAAGTGGCCTGTTGCCAAAACGTGAGGAATGTGTTCTTTGATCCAAGCGAGCCATTGGTCGTGGATGCTGGCGTGTATGTTTGAGGTAACGTTGTATATGATCATAAAAAAATGAAATTTTAAAATTTCAAGTACCAAATCCCAAAAATCTTTAACTCATCCATTGGATATTGGTGCTTGATTATTGAGTATTAAATTTAAAAATGTTTTGCAAAGAACTGAAGTTCTAAGCTGTCATCAAAGAATTTGATTGTTTTTTAATGGATGAATCTAAATCCTGGAAAACAAGTTGTTGGAATTTGGTAATTCATTTTTGGAATTTAATTTATCGCATCCCCACGCAACATCCGAAATTGTTTGCGTGCTTCTATAAAATAAATACTGTCCTGATGATTAAAGAGAATCTTCTCATATAAAGGTTTTGCTTTTTCAGGTTCTTCAAGTACGTTATTGTATAATTCAGCTAAATAATAATACGCATCATCCGCTAAAATTCCATCGTGGTGATAGGCTATTATGAGTTCGTAATTTTTGATGGCCTTGTCATATTGCTTTTTTTGTACAAAGAGTTGAGCTTGTTTAAAAAGCGCTTGGTCTTCGATGCTTTCACCTTTGTGTTCCGTCAGTATTTTATCTAATAATGAAATGGCTTCGTCATTTTTATTTTGATAGGCCATCAAATCGGCTTTTGCATAAAGTTTTAGCGCGACATGAAGGGAATCTTCATACTTGTTATCTGAGATCAGTAATTTCAGTTCCAAAGCATCATTCGCAATAAGCTGTGACGTTGAGGCTTTTAAAACCTTCAATTGAGATTCTGCCCATTCAAAATCGCCTTTGTAATAACTGGTTTTTGCCACTTTAAATCGGGCCTCCTGTGCAATGGTGCTGTTTTTTGTGTTCGCCTGTATTTGAGTGTAATAAATGAGGCCTTCATTAAATTTTTCTTGAAATACCAGAATATCGGCCAATTTCATTTTTACTGTCGCTTGCTGTAAGGAGGAAATATTAAGCTTTAAACTTTCTTTTAAAAAGTTACTGGCCTCTTCGGGCTTATTCAAATGGAATGCTAAAAAATTGCCATAGGCTATTTGTAATCCTAAAGTTGGCTCAGAGATGCCATAGGTGGCGAACAGTTGTTTGTACTTATCTTGAATTGCTGGTAAATCTTTTGGCGATGCATTTGTTGTTTCAATATCCAACAGATATTGGTTGGCCGTAAAAATGGTGCCAATATTTTGAGTATTCGCTAGGACATATTGTAAAATTTCTGTGGCGACATCATTTTCTTTTTCGCTCAGTGCGGTCATCGCCAGTTCGATAATCCGGCTTAAACTTTCCCGTTGTCGCATATACAAGGCTTTTTCTTGGGTAAAGGCCCTGCCATAGGCTTTCTCTTGAATGTAGAGCCAACTGAGCAGATCATACCAATAGGTGTCCGGTTGCGTTTGGATTTTTTTGAGCAAAAGCCGTCTTAATAGCAGATTGTTCTCATTGTCCTTGTTTTCTGAAATAAATTCGCTAAACTGTGATTTGGCGTTATTTAAATACTCGGGTCTGGCTTCAATATAGGCCATATAGTGCGTGAAGAATAATTCGATATTCCCTTGTTGGCCGTATACATTGGCGAGTTCTCGATTGAAGTTTAAATTGGGGTCAAGTGCCATGCCTCTTTTGTAGCTCTCAATGGCGTAATCCAGCAACGAATGCTCCTCAAACTGTCGGGCAATGAGTACGGCGAATCCTGGACGTTCATCCATCTTGCTCAGGGCTTCTTGATAATATTTTGTCGCTTGGTCCATCACATTCTGTAATTGAAAATTATAGCCCAACTCAATTAGTAATGCCGGATTTTGGTAAATGGGTATTTTCGAGTTGATGAGTGTTTCTGCAGCCTTAAATTGTTCTAATTCTTGATGTGTTTTTATCAAATAATAAATGTAGTTGTAATTGTCTGGTTGAGCATCATATAGTTTTTGATAGGAGAGGAGTGCTTTTTCAAATTCGCCACGTTTATAATAGTCGGCCGCCAATTGTTCTTCTTCGTTTTGCGAAAAAGACAAGCATCCCAATAATAGGAAAAGGAGAGACAAGAGCTGTTTCATGAAACTAATTTATGTAAATATAGCCACTTAAAGCCGTTGGTATTGTGAATGTTTTTATAAAAAAATGCCCAAACGTGAGTTTGGGCATTACCATCAAAATAAATGTGCTATTAACCATTACTTATAAAATGATTCAGTTATTTTGTTTGGTACTGTAAAAATATTTATGATGCGATAACGATATC
>JBARDR010000376.1:0-7631 GCA_049795335.1 Gelidibacter sp.
CCCAAAGGATGTTGAAGGTGATGTTTGGGAGAATAATGATGCAGCACAATAAAAGCTGTAACAGCAATCATTGAAAGCTAAATAACTTCAAGGATTGCTGTTAAAAATAACAGATTGCAAAAATTAAATTTCTCTTTTTTTAAAGAGCTTATCCGCAGGATAAAACATTAAAATTAAACATTGTGGAAACACCAGATAACGAAAGCTTTAGAGATTCCATAGGAACACTTACCGAAGACGGTGCGCGCAAATGGGTATTTCCAAAGAAACCTAGTGGAAAATATTGGGATTACCGTAAGTTGGTGAGCTATGTGCTTTTGGCTTTTTTATTGCTGGCGCCTTTTGTAAAAATAAACGGCAACCAGTTTTTAATGTTTAACATTTTAGAACGTCGTTTTAATATTTTCGGCTTTCCTTTTTGGCCTCAGGATTTTTATCTTTTTGTGCTTTCAATGTTGATTGGCGTTATTTTTATCGCCCTATTTACAGTGGCCTTCGGACGTATTTTTTGCGGATGGATTTGCCCACAGACCATTTTTATGGAGATGGTCTTCAGACGTGTCGAATATTGGATTGATGGCGATAGAGGCGCTCAGATGCGTTTGGACCGACAGGAGTGGAATGCTGAAAAAATCAGGAAACGTGTCACGAAATGGTTTATATTTTTAGTCATTTCATTCATTATTGCCAATGTGTTTTTGGCCTACCTGATTGGTTCGGACAAAGTGATTCAGTACGTCATGGAAGGACCTTTTGAGCATATAAGCACCTTAGTTTCCTTATTGATTTTTACGGCAGTATTTTATTTTGTTTTTGCCTGGTTCAGAGAGCAAGTATGTATTATTGCTTGCCCTTACGGCCGACTTCAAGGCGTATTGCTTGACAATAAATCGATCGTAGTTGCGTACGACCATAAACGTGGTGAAGGCGAAAATGGCCGTAAAAAATTCCGCAAGAACGAAGATCGCGAAGCCCTCGGCTTTGGAGATTGTATCGATTGCTTCCAATGTGTGAATGTATGCCCTACAGGTATCGACATCAGAAACGGCACGCAATTGGAATGTGTCAACTGTACGGCTTGTATTGACGAATGCGACCATATCATGGAAAGCATCAATTTACCGAAAGGGTTGATTCGTTATGCCAGTGAGGAAAACATTGAATTGAAGAAGAAATTTGAGTTCACACCACGACTTAAAGGTTATAGTGCCGTTTTATTAATTCTTATTGGCGTTTTAATAGGTATGCTATTATTGAGAAACGATGTGGAAGCACGCGTTTTAAGATTGCCAGGTCAATTATATGAGCATAAGGATAACAATATTATCAGTAATGTGTTTACTTATAAATTGATCAATAAAACGACGAAGGATATTGAAAAGGTGAGTTTCAAACTCCGGAAAGATGTGGGCGAGATCAAAATGGTGTCCTCTGAAAAAACCTTTGTTGTTCCAGCCCAAGGCATGGCGGAAGGGACATTGTTTATTGAATTGCCGCAAAGCGAATTGAGTGGCGACAAGAATAGTTTGATGATTGAGGTGTATAGTGGCGAGAATTTAATTGAAACAACGACGGTCAACTTTTTAGGTCCACGAAGTTATAAATAGATTGAAATTCAGGTTGAAGTTGAAATTGAGGTTTAGAAAAAAGAAGTGTTTACTGAAAATAGAGATTCCTGCCTTTGCAGGAATGAATAAGATTCCCTCCTTCGAGGGAATGACAAAATAAATTTTGCAATGAAAATCAATTGGGGAACAGGAATCGTATTGGCATTTATCGGCTTTATAAGCTTTATAATGTATTTCGTCATAGCTATGAGCACCAATAAAAAGATTGAATCTGACTTGGTCACAGAAAACTATTACGGTCAGGAATTGGAGTTTGAAAACGATCTTACCAAACAAAAAAACGCTCAAAAATTAAAAGAAAATATTACATGGCAACAGGCTCAAGAAGGCTTAATTCTTACCTTTCCAACGGACATGAATCCTTCAGAAATTTCAGGAAAAGTGTTCCTATATAGACCATCTAATAAACAATTAGACTTTGAAAGTTCCATTTCATTGTCTGAACATAATTTGCTCATACCTGACAAACGTTTGTTAGATGGTCGTTGGAACATTAAAGTAGATTGGCAATATAAAGGAAATTCCTATGTCTACAAAAAAGAAATCGTGTATTAGATGCTTTGGTCAGCGGTCATATTTGGAATTTTAGGTAGTTTTCATTGCGTGGGCATGTGCGGACCGATTGCATTTATGTTACCTGTTGACCGCACCAATTCCACCAAAAAAGTATTCCAAATTTTCACTTATCACTTCGGGAGGATTTTAGCTTACAGTAGCATCGGTCTTGTTTTTGGCTTGGTAGGGAAAAGTCTTTATATTTTTGGCTTACAACAACAACTTTCCATTGGTGTTGGTATCTTGATGATTGTGGTGGTGCTGACTCCCACCAAAATATTCAACAAATACAATTTTTCAAAACCTATTTACAAGCTCATTTCTAAAGTAAAATCAGCTTTGGGGCAAGCGTTTCAGAAAAAAACGGCAGACACGTTCTTAACCATCGGCTTTCTTAACGGATTCTTGCCATGTGGCCTGGTATATATGGCCGTATTTGCGTCGTTAGCCATGGAAGGCGCGCTCAAAGGCAGTTTGTATATGGCTTTATTTGGAATAGGCACCATTCCATTAATGACCTCAGCCATCTACCTCGGTAAATTTTTAAACGCCACCATAAAACAACGCATTCAAAAAGCCATTCCGATATTTATAGTGATCATCGGCCTATTATTTATTGTCAGAGGTTTAGGCCTCGGCATTCCTTACCTCTCTCCTGCCCCGGTTACCGAAATGGTCAATGGCGTCATCGATTGTGACTAAGTTGTAAATTTTAACAAATCATATGAAATTTTAATGCGGATAACTTTGTCCCAATTAAAAGTTATACTTATATTTGTCCAAACCAAATATCCCTCTTATGTTTTCAAAAGCTTGCGAATACGGTATCAAAGCATCTCTTTATATAGCCCTAAACTCATATGATGGACAACGCGTGAGTCTTAAAGAAATTGCTAAGGAAATTAATTCGCCAGAAGCATTTACCGCAAAGATTCTTCAGGATTTAGTGCGCAACAAAATCATAAACTCCGTAAAAGGCGCTTATGGTGGCTTTGAAATCGAGAAAGAAAATATTAGCTCGATAAAACTCGCTCAAATTGTAAATGCCATTGATGGCGATAGTATTTATAATGGCTGTGGCTTAGGTCTGGATGTGTGTGACGCTAATCATCCGTGTCCTGTGCATGATCAATTTATTACGATTCGCAACGAACTAAAACATATGTTAGAAACCACTAATCTTGAGCAATTGGCAATAGACATCAAGTCTGGTGCCTCATTCTTAAAAATATAAAAAAAATTTGAGTTTAAATAGGACAAAAATGTCCGCAATAATAATTGTCTAATTAATTAAAGACCCGAAAAAATCCTTGTTTGAGAGGATGGGATAAATTTATGGAAACATTACATAAAGATTCACAAAAACACATCGGTCAATTTGTGGCTGAAGATTTTAGAACCGCTGCTGTGTTCTCTAGCTATGGCATCGACTTTTGTTGTAAAGGCGAAAGATCTGTAGAAGAAGTTTGCGAAAAAAACAATATTGAAGTGGATGAATTATTGGATAAACTGCATGCGGTTGTATCCTCTACTGGTCAACAATCCATTGACTATAAATCATGGCCACTTGACTTATTGGCAGAATATATTGAGAAAAAACACCACCGCTATGTTGAAGAAAAATCGCCGGTAATACGTCAGTTTTTAGATAAATTATGCAAAGTTCATGGACAAAGACATCCTGAACTTTTAGAAATCACAGCGCTTTTCATTGGTTGTGCAAAAGATATGGCATCGCATATGAAAAAAGAAGAGCTGATCCTCTTCCCTTTCATCAAACGAATGGTCAAAGCACAATTAGAAGGCACCAGTATTGAGTCGCCACAATTTGCAACGGTTGAAAATCCAATTGAAATGATGAAACACGATCATGAAGCCGAAGGCGATCGTTTCAGAAAAATTGTTGAGCTGACCAACAACTACACGCCTCCTGCGGATGCGTGTAACACCTACAAAGTAACCTTTGCGATGTTAGACGAATTTGAGAAAGATTTACATCTACACATCCATTTAGAAAATAATATCTTATTCCCAGAAGCGATAAAATTAGAAAAAACCCTTAGTAAAAAATAGTTTTGATTGTTGAAGTTGCACTTCCCACGTATTACTTAAACTGCTGTTGCATCCTTATATTTTTTGAGGAAAAACCAAGCTTCAGTAGGATAAGATACTTTGGGAAGTGTTTTTTTTGGGTTATATCACAAATAAATCTGAAAACTCGTTTAACAAAAACCCATATTTACATCCCCTTTTTATGAAATAAATCCTATGGATGTTATCTTGTAATGACACATTAAATTCGTCAATCTACCTATTTCATTATTTATATCTTTAAGTTTGTCATTAGGTCAGTAAAACTACTTAAATGCAGAAAAAACTTGTTATCGTGTGTCTCATCAACTTTTTGGTCGCAGCGTTGATGGGTTTGATGTTACGATATGTTTTTGTGCTCCCGCTTCATGAGTTTGTAAAACCGCTTCCATTTCAATTTAGAAACCTCATGCATGCTCATTCACATGGCGCCATGTTGGGTTGGGTTTACCTGATGTTGTATGTCCTAATTATACAACATTTTATTCCAGAGAAAAAACCAGTTTATAACCGTTTGTTTTGGCTGACGGAAATCGCCGTTATCGGGATGATGGTCAGTTTTCCATTTCAAGGTTATGCGGCTATTTCCATTAGCTTTTCAACCTTACACATCATTTGCAGCTATCTTTTTATCAGATTGGTCTGGAAACATCAGAAAGTAGCATCCAAACCGATCCAATTACTTCTGAAAGCCTCCTTGATTTTCATGTTCGTTTCTACCATTGGCATTTGGTGCTTAGGTCCAGCCGCTGCACTATTGGGAATAGATTCTGCATTTTTTCAAATCGCGATTCAGTTTTTCTTGCATTTTCAGTTTAATGGTTGGTTTATGTTTGCTGTTTTGGCGGTGTTCTTACACCGATTTCCAATTGAAAACACAGCACAATTTCAAATGTTTTTTAAAACACTTATTGGAGGAACCATTTTAACCTTTGCCTTACCTGTAAGTTGGTTTGCATTTCATCCCCAATTACTTTGGATAAATGGTTTTGGCGTTTTATTACAGCTTTGGGCAGGCTATTATTTTATAGTGTTGCTCCGTCCGCATTGGGCAGAATTCTGGAGCAAAACCTTAACCTTAGCAAAATGGATGTATGGCTTAGCGCTTTTCTCTTTCGGATTAAAAATAGCGCTACAAACAAGCTCCATACTCCCTGAAGTATCTGCGATGGCGTATCAGTATCATAATTTCGTAATCGGTTTTATCCACTTGATGATGTTGGGTGTGATTTCAGGTTTTCTATTTGCTTTTATATTAGAATCATCGTTGGTATTTTTAAAGAGCAAGTTTTTACAATTAGGGGTCTTTAGTTTTATCGTTGGCTTCATTGCTACCGAATTTATATTGCTCCTTCAAGGCCTTTTTTACTATTTAGCCCTAGGAATGATCCCAAACTACTATATCGTTTTGTTCCTATTTAGTATTTTATTGCCTTTGGGCCTTTTATTCATTTTTATAAACATTTTAAATCATGGAACCAAAACCGTTAAAACGACATAAAGCACTTCAACCCTACAGCAGAGAACATCATCATGGCCTCCTGCTTTCATGGAAAATCAGAAGTGGATTCAGCAAAAACATTGAATTGGAGCGCATTAAAACCTATGCAGATTGGTTTTTTGAGCAGCACTTGATTCCGCACTTTGAACTTGAAGAAGCACATATATTTCCGCTTTTAGAGGCAGATAATGAATTGGTGAAACGCGCTTTGGCCGATCATAAAAGTTTAAAACGCTTATTTAATGACACCAAAGACATTGAGAAATCCTTGCACCAAATAGAAAAAGAATTAGTGGAGCACATCCGATTTGAAGAACGGATTCTTTTTCCTGAAATTCAAAAAAACGCTACGGAAGAACAATTAGCACTCATTACAGATATTCATAATGAAGAAGGATTTGAGGATAATGTGGAGGATCAATTCTGGAAGTAAATACAGATCGTATCCATACGAGTATAAGTGGTTAAACTTGCAATTTCAGACACGTCCCGAAACGCTGAGATCACTAAATAGTGCGAATAAATGGGTCTCGCTCATTTAAAACTCAGAATTGATCGTCCAAAACAATTTCACGAATGGGAAAATATAGAGATTCTCAAACACTTTAAATAACCACCAGCCGGCTAAGCTCCGGGCTATTCAGTGTAGCCGATTCAATGTAAATTCTCTTACCCAAACACGACTCAAGAACTGACATTCAAATCAATATAAAATATAAGACGCATTTACATAAAAGTTACGGCCTTTTCGCGGAATATTTCGCCAGTCGGCATAGCTTGAGTAATTGGAATCCAAAATATTCTCTATCCCATATTTCATGACAAATTTATGATTATCCACGTTGAATTGATTACCAAGATTGAGATTTAAAACGGCATAGGATGGCGTTTCATCTTCGCCATAAAAACTGCTGTACTGACTTTGGTTGCCATTTCCTTCTAACTGAATGGCGGCATTAAATTTAGGTCTTGAATAGTTGAATTCCGCTAAGTAGGATAAAGGTTTTATCAAGGGTAAATTCTCATTATTGCTGCCTTTACCGTAGTTGTAACCGAGCGTTCCATTTATTGAAAAAGAATTTGAAAGCTTATAGGAGGAGTTCAAGTACACATCAAAAATGGTCGCATGTGAGAGGGCACTATACAAACGCACACCATTGGCACCAATTGTCATTGGACTGAGTGTTTGATCAATGGTGCCAATAATATAATCCATAATATGGAAATAGGAAGTTTCCAATCCGACGTGCAAATTGCCACTATGATAATTGGCTTGTAAATTGACTTCAAACGCTTTTTCATTGTTTAAGGTCGGATTTCCGATATAATCGTAATTGTCAAAACTATTGAACAAGAAAAAACCGTAACCTTCACTTACTGACGGTGCTCGTTCGCCATAGCCTCCACCAAAAGTCATATCAAAATGGTTCTTTTTAAATTGATAATCGGCCGTAAAACTAGATAAGAATCTGTTTTTTGTGGTGCCGATTTCTGGATAGAAAATTTTCAAACTCTCCAATCCTGTTAGAAGCGCAATTTCGTTCTGGTGAAATCCAAATCTTGCGGAAGCGGAAAGCGTTTCATTTTCATTAAACGCATACACATCCTTCCCATAAACACCAGAATATAAGGTCCGGATATCTGGCCACGTGTACATAAACATATCAGTTTCATTAGGATCGTTCGGATGCATGGTCATTTCTGCCAACGACCGATTATAAAATCCGTTGACATTCACTAAAAATTGATGTTTGTCCGCTGTCATCAACGCTTTACTATAAAAGCCATAAGTATCACTCCAACCAGGCATATCCATACGAATAGGCACAATTGGACGCTTCGTATCATCCATAACG